>JAHYIT010000078.1 GCA_019429205.1 Mariniphaga sp.
TTAAACGCACTTTATAATTCAATCTTATCTCCATACCGTTGGCCTGGCATAGCTATCCGGTGAGAAAAACGCAACGGCAATAGCCAGGCATTTCAATAGAAATATTCTTTTTTTGTGGAATTTGTCGCACGCACCGCAGTTCCCTAAGGGTTCATTCCATTAAAATATTTTATACTTTTGTAAAAATTTCAGGATTATGATTCAAAGAATTCAAACCATTTACATATTTTTTGCCGCCGTGTTTGTGGCATTGTTGTTACAACTCGATTTTGCAGAACTGGCAGTAAACGGCGAACTGTATGTGTTTAATGCTAAAGGTATTATGAGCGGTGAGCAGGTTTTATTTAACGGATTGCCCATTCTGGGTTTCATCGGATTAATCACATTACTTCACCTCATTGTAATTTTTTTGTACAAAAAACGCATTCTTCAAATCAGGATTCTCGCTTTTACCATTATTCTTTTACTGGGACTGGTGGGTGTAATCCTCTATTTTTTCTATGCCGCGTATGATAACGCCGAAGTTGTATTTAAAATCCCGATGGTTTTTCCGGTAATTGCAGTTATTTTGGATTATTTGGCCATCCGGTCCATTGGAAAAGACGAAGCCCTGATAAGAAGCCTGAACCGGATTAGGTAGTTGGTTATGAAAGCAATGGTTTTTGCCGCAGGATTAGGAACCCGCCTTCTGGAAGCAACCCAAAACAAACCCAAAGCGCTGGTGGAAATTGGCGGGAAGCCTTTGCTGCAACATGCCATTGAAAAATTGAAAAAGGAAGGTTTTTCGGAAGTTATAGTTAATGTCCATCATTTTTCTGAGTTGGTAATTGAATTTTTGAACGCCAACGACTTTGGCATTCCTGTGCACATTTCAGATGAAACCGAAAAACTGCTTGATACGGGCGGCGGTTTAAAAAAAGCTGCTTCATTTCTTACTGGAGACGAACCGGTTTTGATTTACAATGTGGATGTTTTAAGCAACCTGAAACTCCAAAATGTAATTGAATACCACAATAAAGCAGGAGCGCTGGCCACGTTGGTTGTCAGGGACAGGAAGACACAACGTTACTTTAAGTTTGACCATGAAAAAAGACTGGTGGGATGGATAAATAAAAAAACAGGCGAAAAAAAGATTGCAATTCCTGAAAACTTTGACCAAACTGCCGGGATGGCATTCAGCGGAATTCACGTTGTGAGTCCTGAAATTTTCAAACTGATGCCTGACGAAGACCGTTTTTCAATTACAGATTTTTACCTTTATCTGGCCAAAAATCACCTCATAAAAGGCTACTTCGATGAGTCGGAAATATGGATGGATGTGGGAAAGCCGGATGAATTGGCAAAAGCAAAACAATTGTTTACTTAGATTTTTACTTAATTTTACCCATAGAACAATTATACTTTAAAGAGATGAATGCTACCCGTCGTGAATTTTTCAAAAAGTCAGCAATCATTTCAGCAGGGAGCGCTTTTTTAGGGGGCTCAGCCGGCGCAAATAATGATTTAGATTTTGAGCGGTATGCTGTATTGAATGAGGTGCTTTCCAAACCGGTTCTTAAAAAAGAATTATTCCCCGAACCGATCATCATTGACACGCTCGAATTATTGCGATTCAAAAATAACTTCCTGTGCCGGGTTCGGTCAAAAAACGGTGCGGAGGGAATTTCAGTAGGGAACAACATGCAAATGGTTTCGCTTTATCCTATTTTTACCCGGAGATTGCAACCATTTTTTCCCGGAAAAGATGCCAGAAACCTGGAGCAATTGCTGGAGGAGGTTTACGTATATCAGAGCAATTACAAACTGCAAAACCTGGCACTTTGGGTACCGCTGGCAACCATCGAATTTGCTATTTTGGATTTGCTGGGAAAAATTGCCGGAAAACCGATGGGGGAACTGATTGGCGATATTTATCACTCAAAAATTGCTGTTTACCAGGCCAATAATTTCAGGGGAAAATCTGCCGAAGAATCTATTGAAGGAATTAAAAGACAGGTGGAAGAAACAAAGGCAAAAGCATTAAAATTTAAAGTAGGAGGACGAATGAATGCACCGGAAATTCCACCGGGCCGTTCCGAAAAACTCATTTCGTTGGTACGCAATACTTTTGGCGACGAAATGACCATTTATGCCGATTCAAACGGATCTTACGATGTAAAAGAAGCCATTCGGATTGGCAAATTGATGGAGGAATATAAGTTCGATTTTTATGAGGAGCCTGTGCCATTCGATTGGTATGAAGAAACAAAAATGGTAACCGATGCGGTAAATGTTCCCGTTGCCGGCGGAGAACAGGAACCCAGCATGCATAATTTCAGATGGCTTATTGGGAATGATGCACTGCAAATTGTTCAGCCCGATATTTTTTATTTCGGGGGAATGATTCGCTCCATGAAGGTAGCACGAATGGCAGAGGTGAAAAACATGGAATGCACGCCGCACATTTCCGGATCAGGGCTTGGTTACCTGTATATGATGCATTTTGTGTCGGCAGTGCCCAATGCCGGGCCATACCACGAATTCAAAGGATTTAACAAAGAAATTCCGCTTACATGCGCCACTTCCGATCTGGAAAGTTATGGTGGAATCGTAACAGTACCATCCGGCCCGGGGCTGGGCGTTGAATTGGATTCCGGTTTTGTTCGGAAGCACAAACTGGTTTTATGAAATTCTCACAAAGAAGCCCAGATTCGGGCCAGCGAGTGTCCCGGGGCTTTAATGTTTAAATCGAGAAAATAACCGAACGGTGTTTGAGCTGTTTCGTATCCACCATTTTGTAATCTTTTTTCCGCTTCGTCAAAAATTTTTTTGGTAAACTCAACCGATGCTTTTGAATCGGCCAAATGCGCAAACGAATGGAGAATAATTTTCTGGCAGTTGTTTTTTCTGGCAGTCCATTTCAGGTGGTTCACCAGCTTTTTTTCGCGGCTTTTTACATCATTTTCCTCATCACTTTTTTCAACCTGAATAAATGCCAGAATGGATTCAGAGAAAGTGGCTCCTTCAGTTACATCCTCTGCACTTTCAAGGTTTTTTTGTGCGGGGATGTAATTGAATTCATCCACATAAATAACGAGGACTTTCATTCATTTATCATTTTGAGGAGCAATTCTTCACTGAGCTTTTCTGACCAGGCATGAAACTGCTCTTTTTGTTCTTCAGTTAATTTGGCTTTAGGATGCATTAAAACGTAGGCATTTAAAGGCATTTCGCCCGATTTAATTTCGTCAGCCATTTTATCTAAAGCGCCCATTTGGTCCAATGGTTCCCAGTTTCCCCATTCCGAAAGATTCAGTTCAGCTTTTCCATCAGCAATATGGCTGTTAATCATCCACGAAACAGGGGCAATCTGGTGGTACCATAAATAGGTAGTTTGATTGGAATGACAATCGAGACAGGCATTTTTCAGGATTGTCTGAACGCCCTCAGGTAAAGCTGTTTGTTCAAATAAATGATTTTGAGTGATTTCACCCCGGTTTTTTTCGGGTTGAAAAAACTGAATAATCGCAAACAATGCCACCGGAATTGCAAATATTATCCTGAAATATTTTTTCATTGCTCAAAAATAGTTGAGTAATTATTTGCCAAGCAGTGTATCTATCTCTTTTTTAGACCAGTCTGCCATAATTTTTGTCTGCTCTTCTGTCAGTTTTTTCTCAGGGAATTTTTCCAGAAACTTTTTGGGTGGCATTTCGCCCTTTTCAATTACCTCGGCAATTTCTTTAAGTGTGGTAATTTTTTTCACCTTTCCCAATTCGTCTATCGCTTTAAAGTCGAGGGCTTCCCGCGCTTTTTCATTTTGTGAATCAGCGTTATGACACTGAAAACAAGATTGGTCGATGATGGATTTTACTTGTTCAGGCAGTTCTTTTTCACCTACTATCGGAGCATTTTTGTAAGCGGTGTTCAGAATAAATGCACCAAAAATTACGGTGGCAAAAACAAAAGCAGGCAACATAATCTTTTTCATAGTTTTCTCAATTTTAGATGAATAATTTTCGTTTAATATACGTCAATAATTACAAAAACAAAAGATGTGGAGTAAAAGTTGAACAGCAAGTTGTTTAAAGAATGGAATTTTATTCCTGTATAAAAATTTGGTTTTAATATTAACTTTGGCGAAAAGTGAAAAATATGCGTTTGCTCATTTTTACAATATTTTTTCTGATTGTTTTAACGAACCCGGTTTCCGGCCAGATTTCGCAGGGGGGGCGTCCTATGAATGTACCTGCTTTAAAAAGTCGTGGAATTCAGGCGATAACCATGCCAAAGGTTAATAACAGAGCGCTTCAGCAAAAAGCATTAATGGCAGGGGAACAGGATTTGAAATTGAAACCTTTTGAATTTGCACACGGCTTCGAAGTAAATATTTCGCCGGAAACCCATGAAAACTGGACATACAATCTGAATGGATTTGATATCTGGCAGGTAAAAATAGTTTCGCCAGGTGCATTTTCATTAAATCTGATTTTCGAAAAATATAATTTACCTTTTGGCGCCCGGTTATTTCTTTTTAATGAAATTGAAAATCAATACCTTGGGGCATTCACTTCGTTCAATAACAAATCAACCGGAAAATTTGCTGTTTCGCCTGTTGCCGGAGATGAATTAACCGTTCAGTACGAAGTTCCGGCCGGGCACTTTAGTAAAAACGATTTTATTATTTCACAGGTAAACCACGATTTTGTGGGAATTTTAAAATTCAGCGACCGTCGTCCATTAGGAATAACGGCAGGTTCATGCAACATCGATATTAATTGCCGCGAAGGCGAAGATTGGGAGGATATAAAAGATGCTGTTTGCAGAATAATTGTGAATGGCAGGGAAATTTGTACCGGTTCTCTGGTAAACAATACCAAAGAAGACCAGCGCCCATACATTATTTCGGCAGCTCATTGTTACGATTTGCTGAAATATGCAGAAACCTCGGTTTACACATTCAATTACGAAAGTCCTTATTGCGCTCCGCTCGACGGCGATCCTTCCAACTCTATTTCAGGAGCTGTTATGAAAGCTTTTTCCGACAGTTTAGATTTTTCTCTGGTGGAATTGAGCCTTGTCCCGCCTCCGGAATTCAGACCTTATTATGCCGGATGGGACAAAAGAAGCACCTTGCCCGATTCTTCAACCAGTATTCATCATCCGCAAGGCGATATTAAAAAAATTGCTTATGACAGCGATCCTCCCATATATTCCAATTTCACCTCTGATTATACTCCCAATGGATTTTTTAAAATTTTACGTTGGAATGCCGGTGTAACCGAAGCGGGTTCGTCCGGCGGACCGCTATACAATCCCCAAAAAAAACTGATAGGAACCCTCACTGGCGGACTGGCGACCTGCAGCAACCCGGTTAACGATTATTATTCGCGTTTCGATATGGCCTGGGAATTCCGGGCCGATTCAGCCAGGCAATTGAAATACTGGCTCGACCCGCTCAGTTCCGGTAAGGAAACAGTGAACGGAAAAAGATTTTTCACCGATGAAGACCTGTGCCTGGCTTATACCCATCTCGAGGATTTTGATGATCATCAGAATGTGATTTTAACCAGCGGCGGTTCTTTTGCCGGGTACTGGGGCGGCACAAACAGCGTTGGAATTACCGGTTTTTTCGAACGATATGTTTTATCAGGATCAGAAAATCTTTACGGAGTTTCATTGGGAATTGGAAAAATCGATCTTTCAACCCAGGGCGCGGATAGTGAAATTCAGGTAAATGTTTACAATGGTTTCGGTTCCCCGGAGTTCTTAATTCATTCTGAAACCGTTAAAATAAAAAACCTGGTGCCCGATGCCATGAATTTTATTGGTTTTACTGAAACCGTGGTTCCTTCCGATACCTTTTTTGTTGGCTTTGAACTCAGTAACCTTCAACCGCGGGATACATTTGTGGTTTACCAGTCGTTGCGGGAGGCTGATAAAATGAACTTTTTCTGGTTTAAACAGAGTGGTTTGTGGTACGATTTTAAATCTGAAAACACGGCGAATAATTCAATGGCCAATGTGTTTGAACTGGTAGCCTGCAACGTTTCGGGGCTTATAATTGACACCCCTCTGGTGGTGAAGCCAATTGATGTATTGATTTACCCGAATCCGGTACCCTCTGTTTTTTACTTTGAAGCAGGACAGGAATTTACTCCTGAAAATATCAGCATTTTTAACCTTATTGGCCAGCAGGTTCAGGCAAAAATGCTGGTGGTAAATTCAAAAAAAATTAAAATTGATTTGTCGGGTAACATTCCGGGTGTTTACTTTGTGCGGCTAAAAACTGAGAAAGGTTTGATAGTAGAAAAAGTGTCGTACATACCATGGTAAATCAAAAATTATGCACAGGTTTTTTTTCATCTTTATTTTAATTGTGCTGTATTCAGGATGCAATTCACCTGAAAATAAAAACCAAAGGATTAATTCCAATCATTATGCCCATGGTTTTCAAATCGAAAAGACAGGTGATATAACAAAAATTACAGTTTTTAATCCGTGGGAAAAGGCTGAGAATGTATCAATCCGGTACTTTTTGGTCGAAAAAGACAAATCAGTTCCCGATTCCCTGGCGGGTGAGCGAATAATCAGAACCCCATTAGAACGGGTAATTTGTTTATCAACCACACATATTGGTTTTTTGGATGCGTTGGAAGAAACTAATTCTGTGATGGGAATTTCGGGTAGTCAGTATGTTAGCAACTGGAAAGTCAGAAAAAGAATGGAAAATGGCGAAGTGCCCGATGTGGGTTATGGCCAGAACCTGAATTATGAACTGATAGTAAATCAAAATCCTGAATTGGTTATGGTTTACGGGGTTGGAAGTGAAGTGACGAGTTATGTCCAGAAGTTGGAAGAGTTGAGAATTCCGGTGGTAATGGTGGCAGAATACCTGGAAGAATCCCCGTTGGGAAAAGCTGAATGGATAAAATTTTTTGGAACGCTTTTTCAAAAAGAAAACGAAGCGCAACTTTATTTCGGGCAGGTTGAAAATGAATACCACAGGCTGAAAAATATTGCCGCTGAGGCTTCTGAAAAGCCAAAAGTTTTGGTGGGTTCCCCCTACAAAGATTCCTGGTGGATTCCCGGTGGAAATTCTTATCTGGCCAATTTAATTGCCGATGCCGGGGGCGATTACCTGGGAAAAGAAAATCCTTCGAACGAAAGTTATGTGATTTCTTTTGAACATGCCCTGACTTTTGCCAATGAGGCAGATGTATGGATAAACATGGGAAACCTGGCCTCAAAAGACGAAATTTTAAGTACAGACGAACGCTTTAAAAATTTTGGAGTTTTTAAAAACGGGAGACTCTGCAATAATATAAAAAGGTTAAGCAAACACGGTGGAAACGATTTTTGGGAAAGCGGAACCGTAAATCCCCATGTGGTTTTGCATGATTTAATTACAGTTTTTCATCCTGCTCTTGCTGAAAAGGATATGGTATATTATCAGGAAATAAAATGAACCTGCTACAAAAAAATAAAAATCGATCTGTTGGCCTGGTATTTTTTCTGCTGGGCGTTTTATTCGTGGTTTTTTTTATTGCCGATTTACTTTTGGGTTCCATTATTATCCCTGTAAAACAGGTGTTTCTGGCTTTTTTTCCGTCCTCAGAAACCAGTGAGTCTTTTCGTACAATTGTACTCGATTTCAGGCTTCCAAAAGCTTTAACCGCTGTTTTCACCGGGGCTGCGTTATCATTAAGCGGACTTCAGATGCAAACGGTTTTCCGTAATCCTCTTGCCGGGCCTTATGTTTTGGGTATCAGTGCAGGGGCAACTCTGGGAGTCGCACTTTTTGTGTTGGGATTTTCATCAGCATTTGCGTTTGGAATTTTTTCATCAACCGGTGCGTGGTCGCTTGCGCTGGTCGCCTGGGCCGGTTCGTTTTTGGTGATGCTGCTAATTCTTTATGTTTCGGCCCGGGTAAATGATATTATGACATTGCTGATTCTGGGTATTCTTTTTACAAGCGCTGTTACGGCTGTGGTCAGTATTTTGCAGTATTTCAGCAACGAGTCGATGTTAAAAGCCTTTGTAATCTGGACCATGGGAAGTTTGGGAAGTGTTACCAAATCGCAACTGATGGTTTTAGCCCCTGCCATTACGGCGGGAATTTTTTTGGCCTTCCTGAAAATAAAAGATTTGAATGTTTTTTTGCTGGGCGAAGATTACGCGCGCTCACTGGGAGTTTCCATAAAAACCAGCCGGGTGATTATTTTTCTAAGCACCAGTTTGCTGGCCGGAACCATCACCGCATTTTGCGGACCCATTGGTTTTATTGGCATTGCTGTTCCGCACATTTGCCGGGTGATTTTTAAAACTGCAAATCATTTGGTTTTGGTTCCTGCAGTTATTTTGACGGGAAGCATTGTCATGTTATTCAGCGACATAGTTTCCCAACTGCCTGGAATGCAAACCACTCTGCCTATCAATTCGGTAACTGCTTTAATTGGAATTCCGGTAATTATCTGGATGATTGTTAAAAACAGAAAATTTGTTTCGGTTTGAAAAGAGAAAATATAAATATTGAACTGAAACAGCTTTCGGTTGGTTATGCACAACCCGGAGAAGCACCTTTGGAGGTTTTAAAAAACATCAATTTTACCGCCGCACCCGGCGAAATGGTGGCGTTAATCGGAAGTAACGGAATCGGGAAAAGTACATTGCTGCGCACCCTGGCGGCATTTCAACCGTGGTTTGCCGGCAACATTCAAATTAGCGGAAAAGGCCTGAAAACACTTCATCCCAAAGAAATTGCCCGGATTATGAGTTTTGTGTCCACAGAAAATATACGCGTGCCAAACTTGTCGGTTTTCGATTTGGTTGCTTACGGCCGGTTTCCCTACACGAACTGGATTGGAATGTTGGCCAACGAGGATAAATCTGTAGTTTACGAAGCTATTGAAAAGGTGGGATTGGGTGGTTTTGAGCAGCGGTCTGTGATGCAAATAAGTGACGGCGAACGCCAGCGTGCCATGATTGCCCGGGCGCTTGCACAGGATACTCCGGTTATCATTTTGGACGAACCAACGGCTTACCTCGATGTGAGTAACAAATATGAAATATTTCATTTACTGCAGGTTTTGGCTGTGGAAAAAAAGAAAACAATTGTCCTTTCCACACACGATCTGAATATTGCCTTACGCGAAGTGGACAAGCTTTGGATTGTTACTGAAAACGGAAATTACCAGGGCGCGCCGGAAGATGCTGTTTTGCAAGGCTGGCTCAATCAAATGTTTCGAAATGAACATGTTGGCTTCGATGAAAAAGAAGGAGAGTTTTTCTTTAAAAAGAATTTCAGGGCAAAAGTAAAAGTGGAGGGAGAGGGACTTCCGCTAATTTGGACTCTGCGCGCGCTTAACCGGAAAGGTTATCAGATTGTAATGCAGGTTGAACCTGATTTCAGGGTAGTTGCAAAAGAAAATAGCTGGAAGTTAATTATATCTGGTACAGAAAAAGAATTTGAAAGCATTTATCAGTTACTAACTTTTCTTGAATGAAACCAGGTTCAATTACCACAGAACCATATTCTGTAATAATTAGAAATCAATTAAACCACTTTAAATTCCTTCTTTTTATAACATTTAGTACTTTTATCCGAAAGAATTCAGATTATGAAAGAAATTGAAATTTATTGCTATAACACACGAACAAAACATTCTTATCCACTGGGAACTTCGCTTCAGGAAATCAGCCGCGATTTGAATATTCAGTTGGAAAATACGGTTTGTGGGGCTATTGTTAATAACCAGGTGCGCGAACTTTCGTTTTGCCTGGTAAAACCGAAGCAAATTGAATTTTTCGATGTTACACATACCGATGGAATCCGGATGTACATTCGCAGCCTGATTTTTGTGATGTATTCCGCCGTAAAAGAAGTGTTTCCGCATGTATCCCTGAACATTCGAAAGGGAATTTCAAACGGTTATTTCTGCGAACTTTCGGGGTTTGGAAGAGAAGTTACCGAACCTGATATTCAGTTAATTCATAATGAAATGCAGGAAATAATCAATAATGATATTTCATTTATTAAAAAAGGTTGGCCCACAGCGGATGCAGTGGAACACCTGATGAAGGAGGGTTTGGAAGAAAAAGCACAACTTTTTGAGCAAAAAGGGCATTTGTTTTCGAGCCTCTATTTTTTAAATGATCTGGGTAATTATTTTTACGGGCATTTGCTTCCATCAACCGGGTACATTACAAATTTCGGTTTAAAGAAATTTTTTGATGGAATTTTGCTCCGGATACCCAAACCTGATAACTTCGATGAATTACAGGAAGCTCCGAAACAAAAAAAATTATTTGAAATTTATCAGGAACATAAAAACTGGGCCCGCATTCTGGATGTGGATACAGTAGCAAATTTGAACGAATACACACTGCAAAAAAAAGGCGGCTATATCATTAAAATTTCGGAGGCGCTGCACGAAAAAAAGATTGCAGAAATTGCCAATAAAATTCATGATCGCAACGGAGATATTCGTGTTGTGCTGGTTGCCGGGCCTTCGGCCTCGGGTAAAACCACATTCAGTAAAAGATTAAGTGTTCAGTTGGCTGTTAATGGTTTGCGACCGTTTCAGGTTTCGCTCGACGATTATTTTGTTGACCGCGAACACACCCCGCGTGATGAACATGGGAATTTCGATTTTGAAGCGATAGAGGCAATTGATATTGAGTTTTTTAACGAACAATTGCTGGAGTTGTTGAAGGGAAAGGAAGTGCAATTACCCAAGTTTGATTTTTACCGGGGCCAGCGGTTTATGAATGGAGACAGGCTGCGTTTACGCTCTGGTGATATTCTGATTGTGGAAGGAATTCATGGCATGAACCCGCACCTTCTGCCGCGAATCGAAGATAAAAATACGTTCAAAATTTTTATTTCGGCGCTTACTCAGATTTCAATCGATGAGCAAACCCATATTTCTACTTCCGACAACCGGCTGATTCGACGCATTATTCGCGACAGCAAATACCGGGGGTATCCGGCTGCTGAAACCATAAAACGCTGGCCTTCGGTTAGGCGCGGCGAAGAAAGGAATATCTTCCCTTACCAGGAAAATGCCGATGTAATGTTCAACTCGGCAACGCTTTACGAGCTTGGTGTGCTGAAAAAATATGCCGACCCGCTTTTAAAACTGGTTCTCGAAAATCAGCGTGAATACATGGAATCCATGCGGTTACTTAAATTTTTATCCTACTTTAAACCCATTGACGAAGAGGAAATTCCACCAACATCCCTTCTCCGCGAGTTTTTGGGTGGGAGTAGTTTCTTGTACTAATCTTTTAAACGATTGCTTTTAATTTTTGAGGTTGGATTTATCTTTTTTTGAGGCTGGCAAAATATCCCAGTTTATACAAATCGAATAAAAACAGGTTGGGATGTTTGCCGGTCAGG
This sequence comes from Mariniphaga sp., assembly GCA_019429205.1. Classification (GTDB taxonomy): domain Bacteria; phylum Bacteroidota; class Bacteroidia; order Bacteroidales; family Prolixibacteraceae; genus Mariniphaga. The sequence continues at coordinate 11,381 of JAHYIT010000078.1, forward strand.
TTTTTTTCAATGGTGTGTTTAAACTGATTAAAAAACCATTGAATTAAAGCTGGTGGTATTATTCCGGTTATTTTATTGTAGCGTTTCAGAAACGGCATTCGGTTCGGAAATTCATCTGAATTGGATAATATTTTTTCTGAAATAAAAAGCAGGTTTTTCAGGGCTGTTTTTGTTTTTTTCAGAAAAGTCAAAGAATCCTCCAGCCCGGTATGTTCCACAGGATTGTTTATGTGAAGTGGTTGAATTCCAGACTTAAACAGGTCATATCCGAGCAGCGTGTCCTCATGGCCATAAGATCCAATGTCTTCCCTGAAATGGTTTTTTTTAAAAGTTTCCCTGTCAATCAGAAAGTTGTTTGATGTAATGATAAAACCTTTTCGGCTGTTTCGTTTTTCGGCTGAAATGGCTTCCCGTTTTTGCCCGTAAACCCAGCGCAGCATTTTTTTTCCGGCAGGTTTTTGCAAAGAATAAGCTGTTCCGCCGCAAATTACAACGCCCGGTTTGGCCATTTCCATATATTTTTTCAGGAAATCATTGGAAACTAATTTTGAATCGGCATCAATAAAAAGCAGATATGGTTTTTGTGATTTAAGACCCATTAAGTTTCTGATAGCCGCTCTTCCCATGTTTTTCTCCATTTCCCGGTAAAATACCTGAGGAACAACTGCCAGCTCGCGGTTTTTTAATTTGAAACTTTCAGAGGAGCCATCGTCATAAACTATGATTTCAATATCATTTGAAATCTTTTCGGCTTGCTGTTTTAGTTGCCAAACCAAATCGGTAACCATTATGTTATAAACAGGGATATTTATTGAAAGCATTTTTGTTTTTTTCAAGTCGGGTGAATTTACAGAATCTATCTGAATTAACGGATTGTAATCGCATTTTATGCAATTAAACTTTATTTTTGACCCTATGTTTTTTGCAAACTTGAGTTTGATTAGCTAATGAAAAAAAGTTTTGTTTTACTGGTTTTGTTTTTGCCGCTTTTGGTTTTCGGGCAGAATTTCAGATTGGATGTGGAGCTTAAATCTGCTGCCGGGAAAAATGTTTACCTGGCCAATTATTATTTGGGAAATATTTACGTAAAAGACACCATCAGCCTGGATGAGCAGGGGCGGGGAGTGTTTGCTGCCGACTCGCTTTTGCCGCAGGGCCTTTACAAAATTTACCTTGACGAAAACAACCATTTCGATTTTCTGTTGGGAAACGACCAGCGGTTTATGTTGAAAAATGAATCGTTTAATGCTTCATCTGCTGAGGTAAATGGTTCGGATGAAACTGTTGCATTTTTCGATTACACCACCTTTCTGGCGAATCTTCAAAAGCGAAATGCTGACATCAGAAAACAGATAGCATCCGCTTTTGCCACTGAAAAAGAACAGTTGCAGAACGACCTGGCAGGACTTACTGCGCAGTTGCACGGTTATTGGGATAAGTTGGAAAAAGACCTTCCGAATTCATTTCTGGCCAAATTCGTGATGGCTAACTACATTCCTTCTATTGATATTTCAACATTACCGGAAGCGGTTCAAAACAATGATTCGCTTTTGCTGCTTGCCCGGTTTTACCATCAGCAGAAGCATTTTTGGGATAATTTTGACTATACTGACGAACGGTTTCTTTACACTCCGTTTTTTAAACAAAAACTGGAAACATGGTTCACCAAAGTTCTTTTACAGAGTTACGACTCGGTAAAAAATCCCGTTTTACATTTTATTGAAGAAGTAAAACCGCATCCGCGTATTTTTCAGTTCGCCACATCATTTTTCCTGAACAGCAGCATCAACAGCAACATTATGGGAATGGACGCCCTGTTTGTTGATATTGCCCGGAAATACTACCTCTCAGGGGAGGCATTTTGGGCCACGGAGGAATCCCTGGAAAAAATTCGCGAAAATGTGCTTTTTGCTGAAAATAACCTCATTGGAAAAACTGCTCCCGACCTTACTTTGGAGAGTTTCGATGGTGAATATGTAAATCTCCATCAGATTAATGCAAAATATACGCTGGTTGTGATTTACGAACCCAATTGTTCACATTGCAATGTTTTTGTTCCTGAATTGTATGCCGAAGTTTACCAGCCGTTTAAAGAAAAAGGGCTGGAGGTTTATGCCATTTATTCTATGGACAATAAAGCCGAATGGAGCGAATTTCTGGAGAAACACCAACTTTTCGACTGGATAAATGTTTGGGATGAGGACCATGTTTCACGTTTTAAAATTTTATACGACGCCCGCAAAACTCCCGGACTTTATGTTTTAGACCGGAACAAAAAAATTGTAGCCAAAAAAATGACGGTGGAACAACTGAAGCTGTTTATGGAAAATAGTTTAATTAATTAGTCTTCTGAATTTCAGTAATTTATTAAGTTTACAATAACTTGAGTTAATAGAAACTTCAGGTTTCGTAAAAAAAAGTGGAATTTCTACCTGTAAGTTTTGAATAGTGTAATTTTGTCGGGTTTTATATTCAGGTATCATGTCAATACTTTTAATTTCATTGCTGGTTGTTTCAATAAGCTTATTTTTACTTCCCAGGCGAATTCAATATCCGGCAACACTTTTATTGATTGTTTCAATTATTATTTTTTCCGGCCAGGTTGCACTGCAGGCTTTTAGTTCAACAAACCCGGTTCACATTTCTTTTATCCGGTTATTTGGCGACGAAATATTTTTGGTGATTGATCAAATTTCAGCGTTTTTTATCCTTGTAATCAATCTAACCATGTTAACCGGTATTCTCTACGCAAAGGGATATCTTAAACCTTATCTTCCCGGAAAATCGAAAAAAGCACTGGCCTTGCATTATTTTAATTTTGTCTGGCTGCACATTTCCATGCTTTTGGTATGTATGCTTCGCGACGGATTGAGTTTTTTGATTGTTTGGGAACTCATGTCGTTCACCTCATTTTTCCTTGTCATTTTTGAATCGGAAAAAGCATCTACCATCAAATACGGAATTCAATATTTAATTCAAATGCATATCGGCTTTGCTTTTTTACTGGTTGCATTTTTAATTTCAGGAATGATTACAGGCGAACCTGTTGGGTTTGAAAGTCTGGAAAAGTATTTCAGTGAACAGGCTGTTTTTCCGCTTTTCCTTTTGTTTTTTGTCGGTTTTGGAATTAAAGCTGGATTTATTCCATTTCATACCTGGTTGCCACATGCACATCCTGCCGCTCCATCGCATGTTTCGGGAATTATGAGCGGGGTGATGATAAAAATGGGAATTTACGGGATTATCCGGGTGCTTACTTTTATCCACACCGATTTACTGGCCATTGGAATTTTCCTGCTCATTATATCTTTTATTTCTGGTGTGATTGGTGTGATTCTGGCTATTGTTCAACACGATATAAAAAAATTACTGGCCTACCACAGCATTGAAAACATTGGCATTATCGGATTGGGAATTGGCGTGGGTGTAATAGGAATGGCCACCGAAAATTTTACTCTGGCAACACTGGGTCTTGCCGGTGGTTTTTTACATATTCTGAACCATTCGCTGTTTAAATCGCTTTTATTTTACACCGCCGGAAATATTTACCGGCAAACCCACACCCGAAACATTGAAATGTTGGGGGGATTAATCAAAAAAATGCCCAAAACTGCCTTTTTCTTTTTGCTGGGCTCCGTTGCCATTTCGGGGTTGCCGCCGTTTAACGGGTTTATTTCCGAATTTTTGATTTATCTCGGAATGTTCAAAGAACTTCATACCGGGGATTTGATGCTCAGTTTACTTTTGTTGGGGGGCATTGTTGGGTTGGTTTTAATTGGAGGCCTGGCCATTTATTGTTTCACCAAGGTTTTCAGTGTGGTATTTTTAGGCAACCCGCGGAGCAACCAAACTGAAAAGGCCAAAGAAGTGGAGGGGAGTATGTTCATTTCAAAATACATCATCGGATTTTTTATCGTATTTATTGGCCTGCTACCCGTATTGATATTGAAACCTCTGGCAGGTGTGGTTTCTGTTTTTGTAACCGATGTTTCTGCGCTCACAGCAATTGCACCCTCGCTGCAGGGAATAACCATTTCGCTAAGTATTTTTATACTGGTGATTGCTGCGCTTTGGTTGGTTCGGAAATGGGTGACAAAAACCAAACCCATTGAAACAGGCCCAACCTGGGGATGCGGTTATACCGGCGCCAATCCGGCCGTTCATCAGTACACGGCTACTTCGTATGCCGATTATATCGGAAACCTGGCAAAATACATCACGGGTACCCGCAAACACTTCAAGCCCATTGAAAAAGACGAAATTTTCCCTGCTCCCCGTAAATTCGAAACCCATTCATCCGATGTTTTTGAAGATTACCTGGTTTCGAAACCGTCTGGAAAATTATTGAAGTTTTTGGATAGAATAGCCGTTTTTCAGACCGGCAACATTCAGCATTATTTGCTGTATGCCATTGTCTTTATGATACTTATTTTAGTTTTAACCATTCTAAATCTTGTGTAACATGGTATTAAATCCGGTGGTTATTTTTTTGGTGAGCCTTGTTTTTCCGGGGGTGGTTGCACGAACAAAAGCAAAAATTGTGGGGCGTAAAGGCGCCCCGGTAGTTCAGCCTTTTTTCGATAATATTCGCTTGTTTCAAAAAGGAAATGTTTACAGCCAAACTACAAGTTGGATTTTTCAGATTGCACCTGTAATCTATTTTTCCACCATTTTTATGGCTATGCTTTTTATACCGCTCGGAAAGCAGCCGGCCTTATTGTCGTTTGAAGGAGATTTTGTGGTATTTGCCTATCTGCTTGCGTTCGGTAAATTTATGATGATTGCAGCAGCAATGGACACCGGAAGTGGTTTTGAGGGAATGGGCGCTAACCGGGAGGCTTTTTATTCGCTTTTGGTTGAGCCTGCTTTTTTTATTGTAATTGCTTCTATGGCATTGCTTACGAACCACACTTCATTTTATAATTTGTTTAACAATCTGCATCTTGAATCGGAATTGTCATATCTCATTGCCGTTCTTTCGGTTTATATTTTTTTATGGATTGCCATGATTGAAAACAGCCGCCTGCCGGTTGACGACCCTAAAACCCACCTCGAACTGACCATGGTTCACGAAGTGATGGTTCTCGATTACAGTGGGTTCGATCTGGCTCTGATTCAACTGGCCAACGGAATTAAATTTGCGATTTACGGGGCGCTGATTTTCAATTTTGTGTTGCCCATGCAGGATTATTTTGTTGCCCAACTGGTTATCTTTTTTGTTGTGCAGTTGCTTTTTGCCATTTCTGTAGGCGCGCTCGAATCGTTCAAGGCGCGAAATAAAATGGCTAAAAATCCTCAATGGATTTTGTCGTTGTCGGCACTTGCCATTTTAGGATTTCTGTCGGTGCTTATTATTACCGGAAAAATAATTTTAATGGATTGATATGGTTATTGTATTAATTGTTTTGTTTGCAGCAACCCTGGTTTACTTTTTTCTTTCCGAAAGGGTTTCAAATTTTATCTGGCTGCTTTCTGTTCAGGGGGTTATTCTGTTTGGGATAGCATTCAATAACCTCCTGCATATTCAGCCTCTTGGACTTATTTTAATTCTTCTGGAAACTTTAATTGTAAAAGCCATTGTAATTCCGTGGTTTTTAAACCAGTTACGCCATAAAAATGAGCTTAAACGTGTGCACGAAAGCAAGGTGCCGGTATTTTATTCGCTCATCATCATCTCGGCCATCCTTATCGGAAGCTTTCTCCTGAGTTACACCATCGACAATGAAATTATCCAGTTGCGCTTTTTTACCGTAGCGCTTGCAACCGTTATTGGAGGAATGTATTTTATTGTCATTCATAAAAATATTTTCAGTCATCTTGTTGGTTTTCTGATTATTGAAAACGGTACTTTTTTACTGTCGCTTGCAGTGGGTGGCGAAATGCCTTTTCTGGTCAGCCTCGCCGTATTGCTCGATGTGCTGATTGCAGTTTTAGTTATCGGAGTATTTTTAAACAAGGTAAGGGATTCGTTCGATACCATTTTGGTTAGTAAACTAAACAAGTTAAAAGATTAAGAAGCTATGATTTTTATTTTTTTGGGAATTGCCCTGACGTTAAGCATTCTGATTTTTCTTTTTCCTCACCGAATTGTTTTTGCAGCCGGAAGTTTTTTTTATGTTTTGCTTCATGTCACTCTTACCGTTTACTCCTATAACAAGCTGGGTGCTTGTGATTCGGTCTATTTCAGGTTCGACAGTCTGGCTGTTCTGTTAAATGCACTTTTAAGCATTTTACTCATTCCAACCCTTTTCCACGCCAACCTTTATTTTCGCCGCTATGTAAAAGATGTCAAAAAAGAAGCTCAGTTTGTTTCGGCCATGATTATTCTGGCTTCTGCCATTTCATCTGTTTATTATGCTGAAAACATTGTGGTCATGTGGGTTAGTATTGAAATTACCACACTCGCTGTTTCTTTTTTAATTTACCACAACCGCTATGAAACACCTCTTGAAGCTGCCTGGAAATATCTCTTTCTCTCTTCGGTGGGCATTGCAATTGCTTTTCTTGGAATATTAATTTTGGCTACCCAATCCGCTTCGTCCGAAGGCGCCAACCTTTCGGTTTCTTATCTCGCATCGGTGGCTTCCCAAATGGACCCGTTTTTCCTGAAAACCGCTTTTGTACTGATTCTTACAGGTTACAGTGTAAAACTGAATGTATTCCCGCTTTTTGCTGCCACAATCGATGCCAAAACCGTGGCACCTTCTCCTGTAAATGCCATTATTTCCACTGCGCTGGTAAATGCCGGATTTGTTGCTGTTTTCAGGGTTTATTCCATTGTAAACCAAACTGCAATGAATTCGTGGGCACAAAATGTTTTGCTTATTACAGGCTTAATAAGTATTTCGCTTGCCACCATCCAGCTTTTTCGGATTAAACGATTTAAAAGGATGTTTGCCTTTTCGAGCATGGAGCATGTTGCGCTAATTCTAATTGCCCTTTCTGTGGGAAAACCAGGCTACTATGCTGCCTTGCTGCATCTTGTGTTTCATACCCTTGTAAAAGCCGGGCTTTTTTTCCAGTTCGGGCAGGTGAGGGCATTTTTCCACAGTGGCTGGATAAAGGATTCCGGCGGCTACTTTAATCTAAACGGAACCGGGTCTCTGGCTTTTTTACTTGGAATTTTATCCATTCTTGCCATTCCTCCTTCAGGGTTGTTTATTAGTGAGTTTCTTATTTTTAAAGCGCTTTTTTCGGGGGGGTATTTAGTCGTGGGCATTTTTGTTCTGGTTTTGTTAACTGTTATTATTTACGTTATTGTTTCAAAAACCATGCACTTGCTTTTTGCAGAAATACCGGCAACCTATAAACCCGGGGCTGCAATTGTTAACCGGTTTGAACCTGTTTCCCAGTTCCTGTTATTTATTGCAGTAATTTACCTGGGATTCAATCCACCTGAAATTTTGACCGGACTAATCCATCAAACCATCCAATTTTTAAATTAAACGCTATGGGTTCTGAAAACAAAAAATACGCGGTTTTAAAAAATAATGGTTCAGTTGGAACAGCCGAAATTCCGGTTTTAAGCTACAACGAATTCAGCAGTGAGGTGGTAACTCTTCTTCAGAAAAAAGAAAACCACTGTGTAACCTATTTTGCTTTTCCTGAAGTAAATGGATTGAAATTTATTGCCGGAATTGCCGAAGATACCAACCATAACATTTTTGTTTTGTCCCATTTTTTACCTGAAACCAAACCTCAAAAACTTGAATCCCTGACACCCAAAATAAATGCGCTTCATATTTTTGAACGCGAAATTCACGAAACCCATGGCGTTGATTTTCCCGGTCACCCCTGGCTGAAACCGGTGCGTTTCGCCCACAACCGCGCCAATAAAAGTATGAAAGTAAACGATTACCCTTTTTACACCATTGAAAGTGATGAATTGCACGAAGTTGGAGTTGGGCCTGTTCATGCCGGAATAATTGAACCGGGCCATTTCAGGTTTATTTGTAATGGCGAAAATGTTTTGCACCTCGAAATCCAGTTGGGCTGGCAACACCGGGGAGTGGAACAAACTATGCTCGAAAAACAAACATTACTTCAGCGAAATATTGTTGCCGAATCGGTTGCGGGCGACACCACGATTGGGCACAGCCTCGCTTTTGCAGGAGTTATGGAATCACTGGCTGGTATTGAAATAAAAACACAGTTGGATGTTGAACGTGCCGTTGCTCTGGAACTGGAAAGAATTGCAGTGCATACTGCCGATATTTCGTCGCTTTGTACGGATGTGGCCTACAACCTGGGCGCAAATATTTTTGGTATTCTGCGTACCCTGATTATCAATTTTACCCAGTCGTGGTGTGGAAACAGGCTTGGAAAAAGTATGATTCGTGTTGGCGGCACCAATTTCCCGTTTACAAACGAAAACCGGATTAGACTTTTTAAAACCCTGTCAGAATACGAAAAGCAATTTGTTGAACTGGCGCATCTTACCTACCGGTTACCCAGTGTTGAAAACCGTTTCGACGACATTGGCACTGTAAGTGAGCAGCAGGCGTTACAAATTGGAACGGTAGGTATGGCAGCGCGAATGGCCAATGTGTTAAGAGATATCCGGGCAACACATCCTTCTCCGGCTTACGAAAAATACAATTATACCCCGGTTGTTCTGCCCAAAGGCGATGTTTTTTCGCGGTTTTTATTGCGCCGGAAAGAAATAAAACAATCAATAGCCTGGCTGCGTGAAGTAATGGATAACGAAGAATTTTTGTTCCCGTCTGATACGCCAAAAGCAGAACTAAAATTAAAACCATTAAGCCTGGCCATCTCGCTGGTGGAAGGATGGCGGGGCGAAATTTGCCACACGGCCCTGACTGGTAACGAAGGAAAACTGGCTTACTACAAAATAAAAGACCCATCCATGCACAACTGGAAAGCGTTGGAACTTTCATTACGGAATCTGGAAATTTCGGATTTTCCCATAAACAACAAAAGTTATAACTTGAGTTATTGCGGTTTCGATCTTTAAATAGCGACGAAATGATAAAGGAAATAAAAATTATACAACATAACGGCAAACAGTTTATTCCTGACCTTACCAAAACCGAAGTGCCTTATCCCTTTCGTGGCAGGCCCGAAATAAGCAACGAAAAAGTGGACCAAAAAGCATTGCAGAATTGTTGTCCCATGGCTGCAATTTCAGTAAATCCGGTGTCAATAAACCTGGCAAAATGTAATTTTTGTGGCGAATGTGCTTTTCGTTTCCCGGAAAAGGTAAAATTCACCAACGACCACCGGTTGGCCACAAATAAAATTAAAAATCTGCTTGTTAAAGAAGGGGAAAACCACAAAATTGAACTGGACCAATCAGCCATTGAAAAGAAAATTAAAACGGTTTTCGGGCGTTCGCTAAAACTTCGGCAGGTGTCAGCCGGGGGCGACAATTCGTGCGAGTTTGAACTGAACGCCTGTGGAAATGCCAATTTCGATATGGGCCGCTACGGAATTGAATTTGTAGCCTCCCCCCGCCATGCCGATGGCGTTGTTGTTACCGGTCCCGTTTCTGAAAACATGGCCGAAGCACTACGAATTACCTGGGATGCCGTTCCAGCGCCCAAATTATTTATACTGTGCGGAGTGGATGCCATCAGTGGGGGTATTTTTGCCGACAGCGCTGCATTAAATCGCAGTTTGCTTAAAAATGTAAAAGTTGACCTTTATATTCCGGGAAATCCGCCTCATCCCCTAACAATTATCAATGGGTTGTTGAACCTCATAAAATAATCGCTCATTCAATTCTCAGATGTTCAGGGTTTTTAATTTTCAGGATTAATTTTTATATTTCCAACGGGAAATTTACACATTAGAAGTTTTTTCTGAAAAATTTTAATCAATGCAAAAAGTCATAACTGAACCGGAAATCAATCAAATACAGCAGGAATGGGGGAAAAGCCTTGTCCATATCGGAGAAGCTTTTACAAAAAACGATGATTATAAAAGTGCTGCAATCAACCATGTTAATACTTTTTATGGCTACAACGACGGGGAAGTACTTTTTAAACCAACCCTGGCCAACAACAGGCAATTCAGAAAAACATTTGAAAGCGCTCTTTCCTATTTTATTGGCAGAAATCCGGAATTTCCGCAGGACATCGGTTTTGCTCTCGTTCCATGGAAAGAAGTGCGGTTCGAAAACTCAGGGTTAATACTAAAAAAGAAATTTGCTGTTGCTATGGGAAATTATTATTTCCTCGACTTTACAGGCCGGGAAGTAAAAGTTGAATATACATTCGGCTTTTTTCGAAACAGCGAAGGTCGGCTTAAAATTAACCTGCATCATTCTTCCATCCCACATTCAAATGATTAAATATATTTTATTATGCGAAATAAATCACTGTCATCTTTTTTCATTTTTAAATTATCCTAAATTTTTTAAA
>JAHYIT010000266.1 GCA_019429205.1 Mariniphaga sp.
CACACCGGGAACAAGAATACCTCCTTCGTACATACTTCCTTTTTGTTCACGGCGGGTTAACTCCGTGCGGGCTGCGTCCCCTGGTGTTCCATTATCGCCGCAATACATAACCAGGGTGTTTTCCCTCAGATTGTTTTCTTTAAGAAAGGTTCTCAGTTTGCCCATCGCCCTGTCCATTGCCGTTATTTCCGCATAGCGTTCCTGTAAAACATCATTGAGCGGACGTGTTACCTGTTCTCCCGTTTCATTGGATGTCAGGCGGACTTGTTTCTTTGCCAGGCTGTCCGGAAGATTTTCATAGAGCGCCAAATCTTCGGGCAATCCACTGTAAGGCTCATGTGGCGAACCAAACCAAACAACAGCCAAAAACGGTTTGTTCTGATTTTTTGACTTTTGTATAAATTTAATGGTTTCATCAACAATCACTTCCGAACCTTCTCCCTCGTATTTCTGCGGAGCTTCTCCGTTTCGCGAAAGGACAGGGTCCATTTCAAAAAAGTTATCGTGCGAAAGCCATTCATCAAAACCCATGGCTCCCGGACTGGTGGGCGATTCTTTTTTAACCGGCCCTACATGCCATTTTCCAAAATGGGCGGTGGCATATCCGGCCTTTTTCAGAACGTGGGCGATGCTAATTTCTTCGGGCCGAAGCGACCAGTTGGGCGTAAACGTGCCGTAGCGGTTGGGATGCCGACCCGTTAAAAAACTGCCCCGAGTGGGCGAACAGGTCGGGTGTGCGGCATAAAACCGGTCGAAACGCAAACCGCTGGCTGCCATTTCGTCCAGCACCGGTGTTTTTACAAACGGATGCCCGTTGTAACCGACTTCGTCCCAGCCATGGTCGTCGCCCATAAAAAGGACAATATTGGGAAGCTCTTCTTCAGTTGCTTCTTTTTCTTTTGGTGCGTTGGTGCAGGAAAACGTTATCGCCAATAAGAAAAATGTGAATCCAATTACTTCATTTTTTGCCTTCATTTTGTTTCTTTTTTAAATTCTATTTCTTTTGCGGGGTCAACTGGCTTTTCGACAAAGTTAATTCATAAAAAATTGTACCACTTTCATGGATTAATCTGAAGGTGACCTCCGGATCAGGTAATGTTGTATCAAAAGTAAAATCGCCAAAAGCTATTGTGTCAATACCAGGGTAACCGAACAACTGACTGGCAGCATCCTCAGCCATAGCAACAGGTCCGGGTACTCCGCCAAGAGATGCTACCTGAAATTCATAAAATGAAAATCCCGAGGACCTGGGAATAGCAAAACCACGTGCACCGTGACGATCGCCGCTCACCAGCAGCACACCGGAAATATTTTCAGCCTCGATAAAACGGAACAGCTCCTCACGTGCCTCTGTATCCCATGTTCCCCAGGAATCCTTTCCCGGTGTAATATAGTCACTCCACATCGTTCCACTGGAAATGACTTTAAAGGGAGCTTCCGAATTTTTTAAAGTCTTTTTTAACCAGTCGAGTTGTTCCTCGCCCAGATAGGCGCCATATTCTCCTCTCCGTTCGTTTTCACGAAACGACCGGGTGTCCGGCATAATCATTTCCACAGGCCCAATGCGTGCGCTGAAATAGATTCCCGGATTTTCATTTTCCGGATTGTTCCAGTTCTCATGCCACACTTTCCTCACTGACTCACGATCTGCTGCAGTGAATCCTTCAGGAATTCCGCCAAGGTCATCGTTAAAATAATCGTGATCATCCCAACTGCTATATAACGGAGTATTTTCAGCAAGAAGGCGCCAGGCTTTTGAAACGTCGCGAAGCAGATAATCAGCTCTGTGCATATTTATCTGGTTTTCCCTGTCGTCAACCGCAATATCGCCCAAAAGCATCATTGCCCGGGGTTCACTTTTCAAAATCTGGTTAATAAGATTCGGATTATGCAGCCCTATTTTATGAAAGCATGAACCAAAAGCAATCCTGAATACACCTTTTTTCCCGGGAGAGGATGCTGTGGTGAAGTTGCCTTCTGCAATATTTCGGGTACCTGTATAAACCGCATAGTTGTATTTGGTATCGGGTGCCAGTCCGTCCAGTACAATTCTTTGCTCCACACCCGGCTCAACAGAATTCGTTTCAAATAATTTTTCGACGTTGCCATCGGATGTTGTAACTTTCACCACCAGAGGTTTTGAGGTAGAAGGACGTAACCAAATAGTCACGCCGTTTTCGCGTAATTTACCCAACATCGGGCCTCCCATTAGCTGAATATCGTGTTTTCGGGCAGCTTCAATAAACTCCGGATGTGTAAAGTCGGCATCGGGATTAGCGGAAAACACAGCCCTAGAATCAAAATAGAATTGCCTTATATTTTCAGGTAACAGACCATAGCTGTCAAGCAATTTTGTATCTATTTCCAGATTGCCAATATGCGCTTCACGCAGGGTTACCTCATGACGGGGTGGAATGGTGTCGTTAATTGCGTACAGACAGTTGATGTTAGAAACAAACAACGAAAGCAAAAAACCCACGTGAAAAAGAATGTTACAGTTTTTCATGTTTACCGAACCAATTAAAATTTGTATCAAAAATAAAAAATTTCGATACGACTTCCATTAAAATTCAATTCTTAGTGCCTGAAGTTGCTTAAAACGATATAAATTAGCTATATAACGGACAAAGGGATATTCCTTTTTTTCAAAGTGGTATTAAACTTTCCACAATTTCTGTATGTTCCCGTAGCAACCCAACCCAGGCCAAAGATCGCTGATGGCGATGAAAAGGATGTTGGGGGATTTCAGGATATTATTTTCAATTGATTCTGTTTCAATGAAACAAAAAAAAATGGTCCAAAAAGAAGAGATTGACAAGAAGTACCA
>JAHYIT010000267.1 GCA_019429205.1 Mariniphaga sp.
GGATTAAATGCTAAAGCCGCAAAAGACGCTGATAAAGTCAAACACCGGGCTAAAGCACCGGTGAAATAGAAATGAATGCTTTGTTCCACTATTTAAAATGTGGAACTTGTCGCACATCCTGAAATTTGCTGATTTTGGGGAAAGATGTGGATTATGGATACATTGGAATTAAAAAGGAGTTTTCATCACCTTATCGACAGTATTGAAAATGATGATTTACTGTTTGACTTTTATGAGTTGTTAAAAAACCGAACTTCTGCAAGGGAAGGGCAATTGTGGGGAAATTTGTCGAAAACTGAAAAGGATGAACTTCTTACTTCGCTCGAAGAAAGCAAAAGTTCTTATAATCTGATAAGTCATTCTGAAATGAAAAAAAAGCATAAAAAACGGCTTTAGAACTTAAATCACAATCGTAGTAACACTTTTTTTGGCAATTTTCAGTGGTTCTTTCCTGTTGAATTCTCCCAAAAATTTCAGGTTATTTTCTTCCGAAGTTTCGTACACTTTTGCTTTCGAACTGTAATCCCCATTAAGGTTAATTTTTAGTTCCTGCGCATTGTCGTGTTTGTTTATAATGACTATCACCAATTGCCCGTTTTCGTTTTTATAAGCTGAAGTTGTTAGCACAGGATTTTCGCCTTCAAAAGTCATTATCGGTGTTGCTCCCGGCCGGATAAACCGCGAAAAATTGCCCAGCGCCCACAAAAGTTTCGATTCGTAAATATTCCCGCCGGTTTCATTTTTGTCGATATAAACCAGCCCGTCTTTATAATCGTACGGACTAACAGCCTGCCACCAATGCCAGGCACTTGCCCCTGCAATCATTAAATCGGCATGAATTACATTGGCCACAAACAGTGCGGTTTCCATGCCCAAATCGCGGCCATTTCCCCTGAATCCGTTGTTGTCGCCCAGAATGCAAAACTCGGTCATCCAAAATTCCAATTCCGGATTCACGCGGTAGATTTCCTCTTTCAGGCGGTTCCTCACTTCTTTGAGCACCTTGTCGTTGGTAGTCGTAAAATAACTGTGGCCGGCAATTTTGTGCGCCATGTTGGGAACATCTCCCACATAATTTTCAGAAGAAGGTGAAAAGAATTCCCTGATTTGATTTCCCCGTTCGGCATCGTTTGCCACTTCGTATAAATGGTTGAGCTGTCCGGCCTCGGTGATTTCAATCTGCGTGGGCAAGCCGGCATTTTTTAAATCGTTTCCCAAAATCCGGCACAGTTGGGCAATTTCCGAATTTTTCCAGGGCGAACCTTCCTGGCCGCCTTTCCAATCCCATTGCGGCTCGTTTACCGGCGACAGGTAATTGAAAAGTACACCTTCGTTTTGCTGAATGTTTTGGGTAACTTCCACCAAATAATTGCTGAATGCAGGCAGGTTTTCCGGCATTAAGTTCATCGAATTTCCGCCGCTTGAGTGGGCTTTACCATTTTTGGTGAGCGCAATCGGCAGGCTGTTCACAAACCCGATAAATGTTTCCACCCCACGTTCTTTAGCTGCGCGTAAGAACCAGCGCTGCCCAGCCTGTTTTTCCCAGTTGTAGCTGCCGTTTTCCTGTAAAAAACTTTCGGCTCGTCGCCATGGATCATCAATTCCCGATTCGTTTCCCTGCCGCGCACTTCCGGCCCCAATGTTTAACCGCCAGCAACTCAGGCCAATGCCTTTGGGCGAACCGGTTTCATCCGTTTCAAGGCTGAACAGCAGGTCGGCAATCCGGTTTTTCTGTTCATTGGGCCAGTTTCCAACAAACTGGCAGCTCCAGGCATCAGATGCTCCAAAATTGTGAATTTTCTGGTAGGTAGTTTCCGGAAGCAGGGTAATTTCAACCGGACTTTCCTGTTGATTGCTGTCCTTATTTTCAGTGCACGAACTCAGCAAAACGGCAATAAGCAAGTTTATAAAAAGCATTTTTGTCATTTTTAATAATGGATAGAAGGAATTCGCTCGATAACTTCATTGAATGGCGGGATTTCGCCGTTGGCCACTTCATATATTTTTGAATGACTTCTAATGGCTGCTTCAGTCAGTTCCTTGTAAGGCCGGTTGCAAATGTCCATAAACCCGATGTTGTAGTTTTCTCCGTCGAACCGGCCAAAAACAGGCTGGTCGAGCCACTGGAAGTAATGAATGCCAATCAGTTCCGGTCTGGCCAATCCTTGTTCCAGGTAGTAACGGTAAGCTTTTCCACGTTCTTCCTGGGTGAGGGCGCCCTGAATTCCGGTGGCAGGTAATCCGCGGTCGGTGGCGCCAAAATGAAACTCGCCAATTATAACCGGTTTGCCGCTGATGCGCGCAATTTCTTCAGTTGCCGGCGGTCCGGGATTTCCGTAGCCATTAATGGAAAACACATCGAACCGGTCGCCGGCTTTGTACAGTAAATCGGAGCTAATCCAGGCATAACGCATGCCCAGGTTCAGGTGGTCGGGGTCCACTTTTTCCACTTCATCACACGGAACATCCACATACTGTTTTACCAGAATTTCAGAAAATTGCCAGAAATCTTCTTTTGCTTTTTCCGAAGGATATTCATCAAAGGTTTGGCGTGTCAGCGCTTCAAAACTTTCCAGTTCAAGGTTCCAGTTTTGGTTAAATTCACCAATGTTGGGATATTGCGTGGAAAGCCAACGGGCAAATGTATGTTTCGATTCGGACTGTTGTGCTGTGGCAAACATTTCAAATGCAATATCGTGGGCGCCAAAAGCCCAGTGGGGTTCGTTGCGTAGAAAATACCCAATGAGATACGGGTCGCCTTTGAAATTTTCCAACTGGCTGCCAAACCGTTTGGCATT
>JAHYIT010000079.1 GCA_019429205.1 Mariniphaga sp.
GTTATAAAACGGAACCTGGTCAAATCATCTGATGAATGCGAGAAAATTGGCACCCCACTATGAAGATAATATACAGTGCCATCATGTTCCCGTACCCCAAGTGTCATGTTTATCATTTGGGTGTCGCCTGGAAATATCGGTAATAATAGTTGTCCCATGACAGCTAAGATAAGTATTATTACTTTACGCGTATCATTGTATTATATACTGATAATCAGTTATAGGTATTGGAAGTCTGATAGTAGCCTTATTTACTTTATCGAATTCTGCAAAATAACCCTCTTCGGCACTGTGCTCTTCTATTAATTCGCTTAGCTCTGCAGCAATGGTTTCTTTATCTGCTTCAAGTTGCTCAATAACTTTTTTATCTGTTAAAAAATACCGGTCAATTACCAATGTTTTAGGCACCAGGTCACAATCCCAATCTGTCACCGTTTTGGTTTTTTTGGTTATGGTTAATTCGGCTTTCCATCCCTGAATGGCAATAAAATAGCAATCGTCCTGCATTACATCGTTCCAGTAATCCATCAGGTGCTGATATACATCGTATTTATCCATCAGGGGTTTGCCTGTATAGGTTGCCAGAATATCTTCCGAAATGCGGTGAATAACCTGTTTGGGTTTCAACCCTTTGTCTAACGATTTAAGTAGTTGTGTGTTTTTGGTTTTCCAGTTTTCAAAAACTTCGTTCATTCCCCTTGCAAATGCGGTAAACTCAGGATGGTTGAAAATGGTTTGTTTTATCTGGTCCTTATCAATTTTTAAATCGCTGTAATTTTTTCGGCCATTTATGTTAAAAAGCCCGGCTTTTAATGAGGGATATACTTTCCAGTATTCATTTAATGCTTCAATATCAGAATTAGGAATACCTCCCAGCAAATGAGCTTCAATATCCTGAATATCTTCCATCTCCTGACTATCGATGTAGCGGGGAATATTCAGATTGTAGTCGTTTTTGAGGTCGCTGATTTCTTCTATGCTTACCCACCGGCTATACTTTGGTACATCAATTTGTTTGGTAAACACATCCACAATTTTATGAATATCCTGTTCACGCAAACGATTTTTGTTGCCGTCTTTTATGAAACCTTTACTGGCATCAATCATAAAAATGTGTTTGCGTTCTTCGGCTCCTTCCTTGTCCAGTACAATTACACAAGCCGGAATACCCGTACCAAAAAACAGGTTGGCCGGCAAACCAATAATGCCTTTTATGTATCCGCGCTGAATCAGGCTTTTGCGGATTTCGGCTTCGGCATTGCCCCGAAACAACACACCATGCGGCAAAATACAAGCCCCTTTACCTGTACTTTTCAGCGATTTCAGAATGTGCAGTAAAAAAGCGTAATCGCCATTTTTTTCGGGAGGCGTTTTATAAATGGTTTTTCTGGTTTTTTGGCTTTCTTCTTCATCTTTTTCAAAGCGTCCGTAGAGATCGTTTTGCGGGTCGAATCCATTTACCCAGTTTTTTGATGAAAACGGCGGATTAGCTACCACATAATCGAATGTTCTCAGGTAACCGTTTCTGTCTTTGAAAAACGGGTCGGAAAGCGTGCTTTGTCCACGGTGTATCTCGTGCCCCTCAATGCCATGCAAAATCATATTCATACGGGCCAAAGCGGCGGTTGCCACATCTTTTTCCTGTCCGTATATGGAACCTTTGCCATCTGCTTCATCAATCACTTTCAGCAATAACGAACCCGAACCGCACGTGGGATCGTAAAAGGTGGTTGAATTTTTTGGTTCTTTAATTCCCAATACTTTTGCCAAAACCCGGCTCACTTCGCCTGGAGTATAAAACTGCCCTTTGCTTTTTCCGCTTTCAGTGGCAAAGTTTTTCATTAAGTATTCGAATGCATCGCCCAAAATATCATCGCCACCCGTGCGGTTTTTACTAAAATCAAGAGCAGGTTTTTCAAAAATGGCAATCAGCCGGGTAAGGCGGTCAACCATTTCCTGGCCTTTGCCCAGCTTTTCGTCATCGTTAAAATCGGCAACATC
Organism: Mariniphaga sp.; assembly: GCA_019429205.1. Taxonomy (GTDB): domain Bacteria; phylum Bacteroidota; class Bacteroidia; order Bacteroidales; family Prolixibacteraceae; genus Mariniphaga. Next base: position 2,002 of record JAHYIT010000079.1, read on the forward strand.
TATAACTCCCACAAGATCGTTGGCTTTTGCCAATTCTCCGATAATGGTGTTCATTTTGTCGCCAATCTCTTTGTTATGTTTCAACGCCACCATGTCCTTGAAACTTCCGCCTTCGGGGATTTCAATAATTCCGTCGGGATCGTTCTCGTATTTATCCGAAACGTATTTGATAAACAACAAAACCAATACATAATCTTTGTATTGACTGGCATCCATTCCGCCTCTCAACTCGTCGCAACTTGCCCAAATGGAACTGTATAATTCTGATTTCTTAATTGCCATATTTTAAATCCAATCCATTTTAAAAATTAAAGCGCTAAAGTAACAATTTAGCTTGGGTTGTATTCCAAATTCAACAAACGAAAGAGTACCGGATAATTTAAGGCAGGGGTTGAATTCAAAAACCGGAATTAGTTTCAAAACCAAATAAAATCCTCTCACCGGTTTTTCGGAGATACTAAAAAATTCCTGTTTAAACAATATGCCGGGCGAAGTTCTCATTCGGTTTACGGTTGATATTTTCAGGTTTTAAAACTAAACATTCTTTTGATTATGAGCAACAGGGCAGGTATAAAAAAACTCCTGATTTTTTAATCAAAATATCAATACAAAAAAAGGTTGCCTCGGGAAAAGACAACCTGGGAACAATTTCAAAAAAGGGATAAGAGAGCGTAAAGGTAATTATATGAAAAGCAACCATTTTATTTTGAACAGCTTTAAAAGAACGAATTTAAAATGACTCTTTTCTTTTACCTGGTACAAATAAAGCTTCAAAATATTTCGTAACTTTCCGGGCATGAACACGCTGACTCAGGTTTTTGATGATATTTTGGGGTTGTTTTATCCTCAACTTTGTATTACCTGCGGCGAAAGGCTTATTTCGCAGGAAAAATACCTTTGTATGAAATGCTGGTTCGATTTACCAATCAGTCGTTTCGAGAAGGAGAATGAAAACAAAGTGGCACAACTTTTCTGGGGCAGGGTACAAGTTGAACATGCGACTTCGTATTTCCATTACCGCAAAGGCAGCCGTTATCAGAAACTGATTCATTTTATAAAATATAAAGGGTTGAAAGAACTTGGTCTTGAAACCGGCAGGCGATTTGGCGATATTTTGGCCGAAGCTGAAAATTTTAATCAGATTGATAAAATTGTTCCGGTGCCGCTGCATCCGAAAAAACAGAAAAAACGCGGGTTTAATCAAAGCGAGTGGATTGCCCGCGGAATTTCGGAAGCAATGAATAAACCCATGCTGGAAAATAATTTATACCGAAAAATTTTTACCTCCACCCAAACCCGGAAAAACCGGTTTGAACGCTGGCAAAATGTGGATGGTATTTTTGGTGTTAAAAATCCGGAAGAATTTGAAAATCAACATGTATTGATTGTTGATGATGTGGTGACAACCGGATCAACTTTGGAAGCCTGTGCTTATGAATTGTTAAAAGTTTCAGGCGTAAAAGTGAGCATATCCACGCTGGCATTTGCCGACTTTTAAAAATCATTCAACCTCTTGCTGCTCTATTTGTTCTTTGTTTAGATTGAACGAAAATACAGAAATGGAATTTCAAATGAGTAAATATACACCCGGGAAAAGGCCCGAAGTTGCCTTGCCAACACATGAGATTTACCGGATTTTGGGAGATGAAGGCATCCGGAAACTGGTGAAGGACCACTACGATTTGCTGGCTAAAAGTGAAATAAAAGACTTATTTCCGCGGGATGCTGCCGGACTGGAAAAGGCAGTAAAAAATTCATCGGATTTTTTTATCCAGATTTGTGGCGGCCCCATGTATTTTAACAAAATCCGTGGCCGTCCCATGATGTACAAACGCCATTTGCCACATAAAATTACTCCCGAAGCACGCGAAGTCTGGCTTGAATGTTACCGGCAGTCCATTCAGAAACAGAACTTACCTGAAGATGTTGCCCTATCGTTTTGGAATTACCTCGATGCTTTTTCCATGTGGATGGTGAATTCCTGACCTGAATTCAGCATCTAAATTCTCAGGTGGTATTTCGAAAAACCCTGCCTACAGTTTTCAATACCACAAAATGAGGCAATATAGAACCCAGGTAGTAATACATTTTAGTAACTGTGCCTGGCACAATAAACTTTTTCCCTGCCAGCATGTTTTTCATGGCAATCCTTGCAACTTCTTCCGGTTTTAATGTCGAAATCCGTGCAATAAATGATGATTTCCGAATGTTTCCCAAAGCCCTTTCGGAGCTTACCCCGCTTGGATGAATGGATATTGCACGAATATTGGTTCCCTTTAACTCTAAATTTATGGCCTGTGTAAAAAACAGCAGGTAGGTTTTGGTTGCAGCATATACACACTTGTTGGGCAACGGTGTTAATGCGGCAAAACTACTGATGTTAAGAATGTAGGCTTTCTCTAATTTTTTCATTTCCGGAAGAAATAAAAAAGTAAGTAAAGTTGAAGCTCTGATATTCAGGAGAATCATTTTATCGATTAAATCAACGGACAGATTCTCAAACTTCCCGTTAAAACCTACACCTGCGTTATTTGCAAGAATATTCACCACAATATTATTTTGTACAGCAAAACGGTGAACTTCGGCCGGAGCTTGTTCGCGGGTTAAATCGATAGAAAGAGTTTGGATGTTAACCGGATATTCTTCTCTTAATTCACCTGCAAATGCTTCAAGTCCTGAACCGGGCAAAGAAACCAAAAAAAGATTCATACTTCTTTTGGCACATTCAATTGCAATTTGCTGACCAATCCCGGCGCTTGCACCGGTTATTAAAGCATAATAATTAGCTGATGTTTTTTCCATTGATCTTTTTGTTTGAGTTTAACCATAAAATTGTCTTTTCAATTCCCTCCGGTAAAGGTGTAACCGAATAACTCAGGTCTTCAATCGCCTTTTGGCTCGAAACCGGCCGGTTTTGATTGTACCTTTTTACCCAGGGCGGTGTAATAAGCGGAGGTTTGCCAAAGGTTTCAGCGCAGAACAGTTCAAATTTCGAAAAGGCATACATTACCGGATGAGGCAAATGAAAGAGTTTATATTTTTTATCTCCAACCTCTGCAATAGTATCAAAAAATTTATTGTATGAGATGTTCGTTCCACCCAGAATATACTTTTCGCCCGGAATACCCCGTTCAAGCGCAAGAATATGTCCGTTAACAACATCATCTATAAAAACATAATTGCCAATCTGATTCCCATCGCCGGGAATAATCCGCCAGGTTCCTTTCATGTAATTTTTTATTAATATGGAAACCGAATTGCTTTTATTCAGAAGTCCCGGACCAAATACACGGGTAGGATTCACAATTACCGTATCAACTCCTTTGGTACAGTAATCCAAGCAAATTTGTTCAGCTTCCCTTTTGGTTTGCTCATATTCGGTAAAATAAGTGTCGGGCAGAGGATAATTTTCATCAATAAGCTCGCCCTGCGCCGAAGATGAAAACGTAGCGGCTGAGGAAGTAAATACAACTTTTTGAATGTTGTTTCTCAGGGCAGTTTCCAGAATATTTTTTGTGCCTTCCACATTTGTACGGAAGGGAATTGTTTTATCTTTTGACCAAATGCCCGCAAAACCGGCAAGATGAAAAATTGATTCACAGTTTTTTGTAGCTGAATCAACAGCAGCCTGGTTTGTAATATCCCCACAAAAAACAGTTACTTTTTCCCGGATATCAGCCGGTAATTTATTTTTTGACCGCACCAAAACATGAACCTGCATCTTACGGTTTAGTAATTCCTGTACCAATCTGTTTCCAATAAATCCGGTTGCCCCGGTAACCAAACACCTCATAATTTTTCAGATTTAACCGGATTCGATTTTATAAAACCAATAGCCGGATTCATTTTTATGGAAAAATAATCGGAAAATCCACTCAAAGTTATATGCATAAAAAGTGGAATTAAAACAGTTCCCGTTGTTAATGTGAAGTAACAGGCTATACCTCCAAAAAACAAAGCACCAATGGCCTGGTCTTTCCCATTTACCATGTGAATAGCTGAATAGATGGTGATATTAATAATAACAGCCGGCCAGAAGCCAAAACTTTCGTAACATTCGAACAATAAAATTCCCCGAAACAGGAATTCATAAGCGAGCAGGTAGATACTCCATCCAAAAATATTAAATACAAACAGGTTGTTGTTCCAACTGTCAGTCTTTATTTGCAGGGTATTTTGACTTGGATTTTTTTTATGCCTGAAATAAAGAAGTGTTGCGATAACAAAAGCAAAACCCAGTATTATCAGATAATTATCGGAAAGATGATTTAAGGTAAATCCAAACTTGCTAAATGAGCCATTCAGGAAAACTAAATAAATTATGGCTGGTAATAATCCGAGAAAAAAAAATCCTGTTAATTTCCGTACGAGAAATAATTGCAACTCATCTTTCACTCCCGATTTATTTTTATTCGTCAGGTTCTTTAAATATGCTGAATGTGCAATATAATAATAAAGGTAAAAAAACACGAGTGTTCCTAAAATAACAAGGGAGGTTTTCAGTTCATGCAATTCAAAAAAATAGTGCATAAGAAATCACAAAAAATCAGAATAATTTACAAAATTTTAAGCTTACAGAATTAAGTTCCTATCGTATCTGTAAGATGCGCTCAGCGTCCAAAATTATAGTACGCTGCCAGCGAAATCACATTGTTAAACTGGTTATTCAGCCAGTAGTAGCTAGTCGCATCGTCACCGGGCTGACCACGTATGGGCAGAACTGACAAGGCAAAACGTAAATCGAGTTTTACCTGGTCGAGCATGTCGAACTGAAACCCCAGAAAAGGCTGTAAATCAAAATTGTTGAATGCATGCTGGTCTTCCGGCGGAAACTCTCCGTATTCGTCAAATTCCCCGTCGTGTATGAGGTAACCTGCCGAAACTCCGGCAATTACAGCTCCTCTGTCGTTTGTCCTGAATCCCACAAACAAAGGCACATCAACATATCCCAATCGCATGATGTATTTCTGCGGGTCGGGATCATTTTTTTTAATCCGTTTGCGGGAACCTTTTTGGGAATATTTAATTTCCATGCCTGCAAAAACCGCCGGAGCCACATCGGTTTGTACAAAAAAACCAGCTAATATTCCTGGCTTATTGAATCCTTTAAAATAATCGCCTTCCACTTGTGTGGCATTAAAACCGGCCAGCAACCCGCCCTCAAACCGTTGTGCAAATGCCCAGTTTGCCAGGAATAATATAACCACCGAAATAAGTATTTTCTTTGTCATTTTATCTGAAGTTTTCAAGTTTCTTTTTTAACAGTTCAACTCCTTTGCCCGCTTTTTCTTCAATGTATTCCACATGATCCAGATATACATTCGGTTTATGCGGGTCAACCACAAAAACCGGAGTTTCCGGCCTGATGTAATGGATAAGCCCGGCAGCCGGGTAAACCACCAGCGAAGTGCCAACCACAACAAAAATATCGGCCGTTTCTGCTATTTCAGCCGCGCGCTCAATTTCGGTAACCATTTCGCCAAACCACACGATGTGTGGCCTTAACTGGCTTCCTTTTTCGCAGGTGTCGCCCATTTTCAACTCCCAGTTTTTCAGGGTGTAAACCAGGTTTGGATCAACTGTGCTTCGGGCTTTTCGCAGTTCGCCGTGCAGGTGCAAAACCCTGGTGCTGCCAGCCTGTTCGTGCAAATCATCAACGTTTTGCGTGATCACTTCCACGTCGAACCATTTTTCCAGTTCTGCAATTCCAATGTGGCCGGCGTTGGGTTTGGCTTCCCAAAGTTGTTTGCGGCGCTCGTTGTAAAAACGAAGCACCAGTTCCGGGTTTTTTCGCCATGCCTCCGGGCTGGCCACTTCGGTAACATCGTATTGCTCCCAAAGGCCGCCCATATCGCGGAATGTTTTCAGCCCGCTCTCCTGACTGATTCCGGCGCCCGAAAGTATCACCAGCTTTTTCTTCATCGGTAAAAAGTTTCCGGCTTAAAGATAAAGGAAATCTAAAACTTCTCCACCCAAAATATCTACATTTGTACCCGTGATTGATCATTCTACTATACAACGAATACTGGATTCGGCGGACATTACCGACGTGGTTTCCGAATTTGTTACCTTGCGCCGACGCGGAGTTAACATGTTGGGGTTGTGCCCGTTTCACAATGAAAAAACACCCTCGTTTACTGTTTCTCCTGCCAAAGGTATTTTTAAATGTTTTGGCTGCGGAAAAGGTGGAAATGCGGTGAATTTCATTATGGAACACGAGAGCCTGAGCTATCCCGAAGCACTGAAATGGCTGGCCCGCAAGTACAACATTGATGTGGTGGAAGAGGAGGAAACCGAAGAGCAAAAACAACTGAAAGACGAACGCGAAAGCCTGATGATTGTGTCGGCCTTTGCACAAAAATATTTTACCCGTAACCTGTGGGAAGAAAACGAAGGCCGCACCATTGGACTGAGCTATTTCCGTGAACGCAGTTTCCGCGATGATATCCTGAAAAAATTTGAGGTGGGCTACTCACCTGACGGGAAGGCGCCGTTTACCGAAGCCGCCCAAAAACAGGGCTACAAAATGGAGTTCCTCGAAAAAACCGGGCTTTCCATAAAACGCGACGACTGGGTGCGCGACCGGTTTGCCGGACGGGTGATGTTTCCCATCCATAACCTGGCCGGGCGTGTGATTGCCTTTGGCGGACGTATTTTAAAAGACGATCCCAAAGCAGCCAAATATCTCAATTCACCCGAGTCGGAAATCTACCATAAAAGCAAGGTTTTGTACGGCATTTTTCAGGCGAAACGTGAAATTGCCCGTACTGAAAAATGTTATTTGGTGGAAGGTTACACCGATGTACTTTCCATGCACCAGGCGGGCATTGAAAACGTGGTGGCTTCTTCGGGCACGGCGCTTACTTCTGAACAAATCAGGCTGGTTAAGCGGTTTACACCCAACATCACCATTATTTACGACGGCGATGCGGCAGGCATAAAAGCTTCGCTGCGAGGAATTGATTTGGTGCTGGAAGAAGGTATGAACGTGAAAGTGCTGCTACTGCCCGATGGCGAGGATCCCGATTCGTTTGCTAAGAAAAAAGGCGCCAGCGGATTCCGGGAATACATTGATGAAAACGAAACTGATTTTATTCAGTTTAAAACCAGGCTGCTGCTTAAAGACGCAGAAAAAGACCCGGTGGCAAAAGCCCGGTTGATTTCGGAGGTGATTCGTTCGGTTGCCGTTATTCCCGACACCATCACCCGCTCGGTTTATATTAAAGAATGTAGCAAACTGCTGGATGTGAATGAAGAAATTCTATATACCGAGGTCAGGAAACAAAAGCATAAACAGAACGAAGAATTCCGGAAAAAGGAGATGCGCGGACAAAGGGAACAGTCGTTAAATCCGACACCCGGACCTTCCCAAAAACAACAACCAGAACCAATTCCTGCTGAGTTTCTGATAGAAGAACTTGAGTTTTTGCGTTTTCTTTTAAAACACTGCAACACCGTTATTTTTGAAGAAGAAGGGGAAAATCCCAACGAAATAGTGGAAGTGAAGGTGAGCGAATACATGATAGACGAGTTGGAAAACGATGATTTGGTGCCTGGAAATCCGCTGTTCCGGAAAATCTTTTATGAAGTGAAAGACAATATGGACAATGAAAACTTTGATCCCTGGAAATATTTCGTTTACCACGCCGATGCTGAAGTGAGTAAACTGGCGACTGATTTACTTTCGGAAAAATTTATAGAAAGCAAACGCTGGACAAAAGCAGGTGCGTTTACAGAAAAAGAGGAAGAAATACTGGATTACCTGGTGCCGCGGATTGTTTATGAATACAAACTCATGAGAATTAAACTGATGATGGCCGAAATTGAATTAGCCATTGGCAGCGCTTCGAAAGAAAATAATTTTGATCGGATTATTGAAGAGCAATCGAAATACATGAACCTGAAACGGGTGGAGAAATATTTGTCTGAAAAGCTCGGCAGCCGCGCAATAAATTAACCGGAATGAGAACTGTAAATATTGAGGACAGAACGGAAATCGAAAAAGTCATAAAATCATGCAAAACGTGTTATGTGGCCATGTCGGAAAACGATGTGCCATACGTTTTGCCCATGAATTTTGCGCTGGATGGCGATGCAGTGATCCTTCACTCCGACCAAAGCGGCCGCATGTGGGAAACGCTGCACAGAAATCCGAAAGTTTGCATGAACTGGACATTGGGCGAAGAACTGGCCTGGCAGGACGAGCGCGTGGGCTGCAGCTACCGGGTAAAATCCAAATCGGTTTTGGTGGAAGGCACAGTTGAGTTTGTGGACGACTACGACGAAAAAGAACGCTGCCTGCATTTGTTAATGGAACAATACAGCGACCGGCAATTCAAATTCAATGCACCGGCTGTAAAAAATGTGGGAATCATAAAAGTGCTTATCGAAAAAATTTCAGCAAAAGAATTTGGCACGAAAGCAGTAACTCCCTGGATTAGTTGAATTCGTATTTTTTTGTTTTTTGCTTTGTGAAGCAGTGTCGGTTTTTTACCTGTTTATGATAGCTACAAATCAACTACTTATTTGATTTTTCTTCCATCAAATTGTAATTATCCATTTGGTTTAAACGATAGTACAGGTTTTTGAGTGATTCTATGGTAGTTGCTTCTTCGGAATCAAGTTCATGGCACTTCTCCATAAAGGGTAGCGCTTTCTCCCACCATTCGTTTGCTTTTTTGAGTTCCCGCTCGTAAGTTTCATTATCATTGGCCGGGACCTTCCCTGCAATTTCCCATTGTTGAACGCCTTTGTTGTAGTAAAAAACACCGATATTGTACCAGGCCATAAACAATTCTGGGTCAATATCAATCGCCTTTTGATAGGCAATTAAAGCTTTTTCATCTTCGTCAGTTTCTTCATATAACCTCCCCATGACAAGAAAAAATGTAGCATTGGAAGGGTCTTTCTCAATTGCCATATTGAGATACTCCAAGGCTTCCGCTCTCCGTTCAAGGTTTATGTATGTTTGTATCATACTGGCAAGAACATCCATGTCTGCGGGATATTTTTCAAATCCTTGTTTCAAAATCTTTAATGCGGCCAGAGTGTCTTTCTTGTGTTCATAAACCCCCGCAATTACAGGATATATTTTGGCTCCGTTATAACCATGTTGCGCCGCTTCCGAAAAATACTCAATTGCTTTGTCGAAGTTACCGGCTTTTAATGCTGCAAGCCCCGCATTGTATATAATTGCGGTATCTACGGCATTTGGGTTATCAGCTTTAAATATTGGTATATCATTGATTGCCAGTATTTGCTCAAACGAATTTAAAGCCAGATCAAATTTTTCATTGTTAAACGCTTCAATTGCCTGATTTGTAAAATCGTTGGAAAGTAGCGTCAGTTTGACTTTAATACTGTTTGTAAACCTTCCTTTTTCATCCAGGTCAAGTGCCCTTTGGTAAGCTTTAAGCGCTTCATCCAAAGGGTTTTCTACTAACTTTTTAATACTTTGTTCTTCCGATTGGTAAATTGCCTGGTAAATTTCTCCCCTGACTTCCCATGTTCGCGGCCATAAAAGGGTTTTTTCTGCTTTTTCCTGGTTTGGGTTGGTAGCCTCTTCTATTGTTGTCAGAGCTTCATCCAATTTTCCCGCATCTTTCAGATTTTGAGAACTGGTAACTTTCGTTCTGGGAGAACAACCTGCCAGAATTATAAAAAGTACAAGGCTTAGGAGAATTATTGGTTTGTTCATTATTTAAGATTTTGGAATGACATTATAAAACAGATAGTTTGAAAATTTATTCCTGTAATTCAAATTTTACACGAAGCCTCACTGTTTTTCCTTTCAATTCAGGCATTTCAATTGTTGGAGAAGTTTTTGCCACCCTTTTTACTTCTTCTTTTAGAAGTGAAAATAACGCGGAACTGTCACTATTACCGGTTTCGGTGGGAGTCTCTTCAACCTTGGTGCCCTCATTCCCTGTTTTCTTTTTTTTCGTACTGTAGGCAACAACAACTACTTCATCAATGGGTACAATATTTACCGCAGGCCGTTTTTCATAGAAGAAAGTAATTTTTCCGTCGTGTTCAATCACTGCCCAAATATCAACTGTTCCCTGTACGTTGTTTTTTTGTGCCTCAACCGGATATTTAATGTTTTTGGCAATGAACTGTCTTAACTCCAACTCAGATGTTATTGTATTCGTTTCAGCTTTTTGTTTGGATGTTATAACAATCACTCCATTTTTGCCTTTTTCGCCAAAAAGTCCGGTTGCTGATTCTCCTTTCAGAACATCAATTTTTTCAATGTTTTCATGAGAAACATCGTCGAGGTTGGGCACTTCTTTGCCATCCAGTATAAAAAGAGGAAATTCACTTCCGGAAGGCGATCTTAGCCTCATACTTGAAACATTCTGATTTGATTCCAGGTTTGAGTTATTAATTTTTCCCTGCAAAGATTTTTGTTTTCCGTTTTTGGTTTGAATGATGATTACTCCGTCTTTGCCTTTTTCGCCGTAAATTGCTGCTGATGATGCTCTGTTCAATACATTAATTTTTTCGATATCATCCTGTGGAATGTCTTTGATACTGGTTGTTTCTTTGCCATCCACTATATAAAGTGTGCCCGGAACAATAAGATTGCTTGCAACACTTTGCACTTTAGGGGTATAATCTTCCAATTCAAAATCAACTGGAATACCAAGGCCAGCTACTTCCACCGGCTGACCATTTTGTTTTCCAGGTTTCCAGTTGGGTAAAGAACCAACCACCCGAACTGCTTCTTCATCCAAAGCCGGATAAATACTTCGGGCTACTTTTGCATCAGATACTTTTCCTTCCTTGGAAATTCTGAAGGTTACATATACACGGCCCTGAATCCCGTTCTTCTTTGCACTTTCGGGGTAATTGATGGTGTTTGCAATGTATTGGTTTAAAGCTGCTTCCCCTCCCGGAAATTCAGGCATCTCTTCCAACTCTGTGATTTCTTCCCCGGGGACGGGCCGGACATTTTGGGCATTTTCATTCAAATAATCGTAGGATTTTGATATTGTTGTTATTAAAATCACGCCGTTTTTCCCTTTGCTTCCATAAATTGCAGTGGCAGAATTATTTTTTAATACATCAATGCTTTCAATGTCCTGGGGCGGAATCTGGTTGATTTCTTTTGTAACTTTTCCGTCAACAACGTAAAGTGGTTCAGTTGTCGAGTCAACAGAATTCGAGTCGAAAATAGCACTTGTTTTAAAGCCTTTTTGGTCAGAATTTAAACGTAACGGGACTTTTTCTTTTTTTTCCTTTGAAATGATCGTATCTGTTTGCATTTCAGGCAGAATTTCTACAGTTTCATTTTGTTGCTGAATCAATTCAGTTTTTACTTCGCGGTTCGAAAGTCCCATCACCAAAACGGCCAGCAATGGAAGAATAACCAGTTGTTTCAGCGGGGCAAATTTGTTTTCGGTTTTCTTTTTCATCATGATGATACGGTTTTTAAGCTGCGATCCGTTTAACGCGGTTAAAAACGGTGCCACGCCTTTTTTGTCGGCCAGGGCCACCATGGCCAGTTGATAGGTTTGAGGATCGTTGGATTTTACAATTTTATCGTCGGTTTTGTATTCCAGGTTATTTTTTACGGCATCTTTTATTAACCAGGCAAACGGATTGAACCATTGCAGGAGGAAAAGAATTTCGGCAATCAAAATATCCAGTGTGTGTTTTTCCTTTACATGAATGCTTTCGTGGGCCACAATCATTTCAAGGTTGGGGCTGTTCAGCGTTTTTTCAGAAAGTACAATTTTGTTAAAAAATGAAAACGGATGAACGTCATTTTTGGTGATGTGCACCCGGCTGCCGAAAAGATTTTTTGCGTAGCTTTTTTGTACCATCCTTAATGCGTTATAGTGACCGGATATTAAATGAACCAAAAATCCGATAATTCCCAGCAAATACATTCCGAACAAATAATGAGGCCAAAGTGAATATGATTCAGAAAAGGTTTCAGTTGCAGCCGAAGCCTGACTTAAATAAGCAAAACTGTTTGCATTGGTTGTTGGTACTTCGATGTAATTAACGGTGGTAAAAGTTATGAGTGGAATGATAAAACTCAGCGCCAGCGAAACCGGCAGGTAAATGCGGTTGAATATAAACTGCTTCCGGTTTTGAAACAGCGCGAGGTAGGCGATGAAAAACGCCCCGGCTGCCAGGGCAGATTTCCCGATATAAATAAGGTAAGTTTCCATCACTTTTCGTTTTTAATCATGTTTACCAGTTCGTCCAGCTCTTCGGGCGAAAGGCCTTTTTCCTTTACAAAAAACGCCACCGCGCTTTTGTACGAATTATCGAAATAATCGCTCACCACCTGTTTCATAAACGAACGGCGGTACTCTTCTTTCGACAACAGCGGAAAATACTGGTAGGTATTTCCGTATTGGTTGAAGCCCACAATTCCTTTGTCCTGCAGCAACCGCACCAGCGACGAAATGGTGTTGTAGTGTGGCTTCGGGTCGTCGTACTCTTCGATAATATCTTTAACGAACGCTTTTTTTAACCGCCAGAGGATTTTCATCACCTCTTCTTCTTTTCGTGTAAGTTTTTTCATTCTATCAGACTTTAGATTTTTAGATACAAGTACCAAGATCATTATTTTTGTCATTTCGAATCCCGGTATTCCAGGTGAGAAATCTGTTAATCTGAAACAGATTTCTCCTACTGCGTCATCGAAATGACACAACAAACATACAACTGATTTTTCAGTTATGCAACTATATTTTCAGTTTTTTAACTGAATTTTCAGTTTAGTGCGGGTCAACTATTATTAAAAGCCATAAATAATTTTGTGGTGCTGTTTAATTATTTCTTTTTCAACCTGATTCTTTGCAGCTCCTCAATATCCAGCTTGTCTTTAGGGCGTGGTGATGAAATTTTACTGTTAATCAAGTCGTTAAAGCTTAATACATGGTAGCTTAATCCATCTTTTTCAACTTTTACACTGTCCGAAAGTGCTTCATTGAAGGTCTTCCCGGGATTAAAGTTAGTGATTAACTCAAGTTCAAAAACAGGGCTTATTTTTATTGAAATATTTTGTTGTTTTTTCAAAACCTGATCAGGAATTTCGTGGATGTTGTAACCTAAATTTTGTAAAGTTTTTTGCAGGTTTTGTTTGTTTTCGGAAGTAATGTTTATCCAAAAGTCGATATCAGCCGAATGGCGCTGATAACCGTGAAAATTTACAGCTCCTCCGCCAACAAGAATCATTTCAAGGTTATTTTTGTGGGCAATTTCAATAAATTCTTTCACTCTGTCAGGAAAATATTCCAACATACTTATTCAATGATAAAATTGTTTTTAAAACTGTTCGGGTGTGGTTTTGAGGTTTGAAATACTTGCATTTCCTGAACCATTTTCAAAAAAAACATCAGTCTCTCATGTGGAGTTCGGTTCAGTGCTTCCTGCATTCTTCGCTCATTGGCTTCTTCTTTGGTTTCAAAACGTAAACTGTTTTTAGGTTCCATAACTGATAATTACATAAATTTTAGACCTTCGATTCTATTGAAATGATTGATATTTAATGTTTTAATTGGTAAATTATAAGTAAGGCAAGTTGCGGCAATAAAAATATCTCGTATCAATTACCACTCCTGAATTTTCCATTGATTGAACTTTTGGAGATTTTTATTCATTTCTTCAATTTCATCGTCAGTCCATACTGAAACTTTCAAAAGCTGCTTTTTATTCAATGAATGAGATTTTCTTCTATTTACCGACTTCTTTTCCAGTAAAAAATGAATAAAATCGAGCACTTCCTGTTTCGAAGAAGTATCTAATAAATTATATTTCAGTGTAAATTCGTTCATATTTTTTTTCAAAAGTAGAATTTTTAAAGGAATTTCACAATAGCGGGCTCACCAAATGCGCCACTGATTCCCGGAGCTTGAAATGCCATTTTCGTTGTTTCCATTCTGCCAGTTTTAATTCGCGGCAGTTTTTTAAATCGGCTTTAAATTGCTTTTCAAGCTCGGAAGTAAAACCTTCGTCGTAAATAAAAGCATTTACTTCGAAATTGGTTTCCAGGCTTCGGAAATCGAGGTTGGTAGTGCCAACGGTTGAAAACACTTCATCTACAATAATGTATTTACTGTGTATAAATCCATTTTGATAGAAAAAAACACGCACACCCGCTTCCAGCAATTCTTCGATATAGGAAAACGAACTCCAGTGAGGAATAACAGAATCTGATTTTTCAGGCATCAGAATTCGCACATCTACATTGCTGAGGGCGGCTATTTTTAAAGCGTAAATAATTTCCAGTGTTGGCATCAGATAGGGCGAGGCAATATAAATTTTGCTTTTAGCGCCGGCAATAGCTGTAAAAAACGACTGGCCAATGCTGTCCCAGTCGGAGTCGGGTCCGCTGGCCGAAATCTGAACCGGAGTTTCAGGTGCTTCCTTGAGTTGGGGAAAGTATTTTTTGCCGGTTAAATTCTCGTGTACTACAAAATACCAGTCGGCTGCAAAAACTACCTGCAAACAGTTTACTGCATCACCTTCAATTTGCAGGTGCGTATCGCGCCATGGTCCAATATCTTTTACCCCTTTCAGGTACCGGTCGGCAAAGTTAATTCCGCCGGTGAACCCTGTTTTTCCGTCAACCACCACAATCTTTCGATGGTTCCGGTAATTTACCTGCGAGGTTAGCCTTGGAAACCTGACTTCCATAAACGAATATATTTCGATGCCGTTTTCCCGGAGTTGGTTTAAAAATTTTTTCTTAAGTCCCCAGCTTCCAACATCATCAACAATTATTCGGATTTCAACACCTTCGTTGCTTTTTTTTATGAGCAGTTCTTTTAGCTGATTACCAATTTTATCGTCTTCCAGAATGTAATATTCCAGGTGAATATGGTGCCTGGCTATTTCAATGGCTGCAAAAATGGCTTCAAAAGTTTCACTGGCATTGTTCATAATTCTCAGCTTATTGCCGGTGGTTAGCAGTGCGTTGGAGTTTTTAAGCAACAACCTGATGATGTTTTCTTTTTCGCGCACTTTAGGTGAAAGTTTTTGCAACGATTGCTCAAATTGTCGCAACTGCCTGAAAGAAAGCTGGCGGTAGCGGTTCAGGCTTTTTAATCCTTTGCGCGAAAAAAGTTTTTTTTTGCGGTATTCCTGGCCAAAAAACAAGTAAAAAACTACACCGAAAACAGGAAGAAGTATGAGTGCAAGCACCCAGGCTGCTGTTTTAAAAGGTGAACGTTTTTCCAAAACAATCATTATGGCAACCGGAATGGCAGTTACCAAAAAAATTAAAGAGAAAACCGACCAAAAATCAAGTCCCAAACGCATGATTCAATTTGCATTTTGATATTTTCGTGTTAAAATTCATAAAAAAACATGGTATAAACAATTTTGGAATGAAATTCGTATTATAAAATGTTCGGAATTAAATGGAAAGAATAATGAAACAGATAATATTTATAAGTATTGCACTTTTTTTTGTTTTGGCTTGTTCAACACAAAAGGGTGTTGTTAAGATTGAAGAGAACAAGGAAGAAATGGTTGCAGTTGAAGATTCATTAGAGTATCAGTTGGAAACATTTGATGCTAAATTTGAAACGTGGTATGCATTGCACGATAATCCTTCGCAATACCGTTCCCAGCAGTATTACGAAAACTGGAACCGCCAATATGTAAATGCCTGGAATTACAACTCTACACAGCCTGGTAAACGATCGTTTTTTGAACCCATTGTTGGTTACGAACCCAATGTGGATTATGGTTTTGAACTGAACCATAAGCTGTTTTACTATTTTCAGTATGTTGAACGGGTATTGAAAATTGAAATTATGCCAGGAGGACCACGAAGTTTATCGCTTTAACAGGTTCTAAAAAAAACTTTAAGCCAATCGGTATTTAATAACTCACTTTTAAAAATTTTACCTTGAATTTTCGGAGCTGAAATGCCGCTGTAGAAAAATTTATTGCCGATAAAAACATGGGCTTCGTCCCACAGGTTTTGGTGTATAAAACTTTCCAACAACTGTTTTCCCCCTTCTGCAATAACTGAAAGAATGTTGCGGTGGTGGAATTCGTTCAGTATTTGAATGAGAACTTCATGCTCGTAGTCGATTTTTATCCATTCCGTGCTTTCGGTTACTTCGTTTTTCTTTGCATTGAAAACCAGTGTTTTTGAACTGCCATCGAACATATTCAGAGCAGGGGAGAGCCGCAGGTTTTTATCAAGGACAGCACGCACGGGATTTTTCCCTGCCCAATGACGAACGGTTAGCGAAGGATTGTCTTTTTCGACCGTGTTGGTCCCTACCAGAATCGCACCCTCCTCAGAACGGATTTTGTGTACCATCCGCAGCGCTAAATCACCTGTAATCCAGGTAGGTTCGCCAAAATTTTCACGATTCCTTTCCATATCAATAAATCCGTCGAGCGTTTGCGCCCACTTTAAAATAATGTATGGACGTTTTTTTTCGTGAAAGGTAAAAAAACGTTTATTCAGTTCCCTGCATTCTTTTTCTAATATTCCAACTTCTACTTTAATTCCGGCTTTTCGGAGTTTTTCTATTCCTTTGCCGGCCACTTCCGAAAACGGATCGGTGGTGCCAATTACCACTCGCGGAATCTGATTTTTCACAATCAAATCGGAGCAGGGTGGGGTTAAGCCAAAATGGGCACAAGGTTCAAGCGAAACGTAAAGCGTACTTTTTGTCAGAAATTCCGGATTTGAAACCGCGTTAATGGCATTCACTTCTGCATGTGCCCCGCCGTATTTCTGATGAAAACCCTCGCCAATAATTTTTCCCTGGCTAACAATCACGCAGCCCACCATCGGATTGGGCGCCACATTGCCTGCACCCAACCTGGCCAGTTCAATGCAACGGTTCATGTATTTTTCTTTCATTTCCATTTGCAGGGAAAAAGTATCTTTACCCTGCCAAAAGTAACACAATGAAGGCGACTATTCAATACATTCAAAAAGAATTAAACGGTTTGTATCCTGAAACTGAAGTGAAGGCGTTTACCCGGTTAATTCTGGAACATGTTTGCGGACTGGATTACACTGCGCAGGTTTTGACGCGGGAAAGTGAACTGAATGCACATTGCAAAAGGGTAATTTCAGAAATTGTAACCCGGTTAAAACAATTTGAACCCATTCAGTATATTTTGGGTGAAACCGAATTTTTTGGCCTGAAACTGAAAGTAAATCCGGCAGTGCTCATTCCGCGACCCGAAACCGAGGAATTGTTGCACTGGATTTCGGAAACCAGGCTGCAGGTTCAGGCTGGTTCTACTGTAATTGATATTGGTACAGGAAGTGGCTGCATTGCGCTGGGATTGAAAAAACTGTTTCCCGATCCGGATGTTTCAGCTATTGATTTTTTTGAAGAAACCCTTGAAACAGCGCGCCAAAATGCTGCATTAAACAACCTGAATGTAAATTTTTTTCAGGCTGATATTTTGAAGTGGGAGGATTATGAATGGGAGAAATTTAACCTGATTGTTAGCAATCCGCCATACGTACGGGATTCAGAAAAAGCTGCGATGTTTCCCAACGTGTTGAAGTACGAGCCCGAAAAGGCACTGTTTGTTTCCGATTCCAATCCGTTGATTTTTTACCGTAAAATTGCCGAATTTGCCCAAAAATACCTGATTGAAAATGGCTGGTTGTTTTTTGAGATAAATGAAAACCTGGGAAAGGAAACGCAACATTTGCTTGAAAATGCAGGGTTTTTTACCGTAGAAATTAAAAAGGATTTGTTTGGAAAAGAGCGGATGATTCGCTGCCGGAAATAATATTTTTTCATAAATTTTCAGGAATTTCCGAAAACTTTGGCATTTTTACAACACTTTTAAAAGTGATTTTTAAACACCGAAGTGAGAAAACTGTTAAAATTTATCGCACTAAGTCTGAATCTGCTGGCAGTTCTGGCCCTTTTAACTGCTTATATTTCAGGCTATATTTCACCCGAAAAGTGGTGGATTCCTTCTTTTTTCGGACTGGCTTATCCGGTTATTCTGGGCATAAACCTGTTTTTTGTTCTGTTTTGGCTAATTCTTAGTCCGCGATATGCTGTGTTCTCTTTGTTAACTATTTTGGCAGGTTGGGGTGTGCTTAGCCGGTATGTGCAATTGCAGGGAAAATCTGTTGAAAGAGGAGATATAAAAATACTATCCTTTAATGTTCATCATTTCCGGGGAAACGGAGATCTTTCTGCTGCCGAAACTGCTGCCGAAATTACCAGGTTTTTAAAAGAGCAGCGTCCCGATATTATTTGCCTTCAGGAAGCACGGCTCAGGCAGAATACTATTTTCAATCTGGCCAAAACAGTTGAGGACTTTGATTTTATTAACCATTACCAATTTGCCCGCACCAGCAGCACTTTTGGTTCGGTAACCTTAACCCGTTACCCAATTGTTCATATGGATGAAATCCGTTTTGAAAATTCCCGCAACATTACTATTTATACCGACATACTGATTGGTACAGATACGGTCAGGGTTTTTAATGTGCATCTGCATTCTTACGGGATCGACCCAAAAAATTATTCCATTATCGATTCAGGAGTTACTACTGAAGAAGATTTAAAAGAAGCACGGGAAATGGGTTCAATGCTAAAAAGAGGTTTTAGGATGCGTGCAAGTCAGGTGGAAACAATTCGAAAAAAAATGGACGAATCACCTTATCCGGTAATTGTGTGTGGCGATTTGAACGAAACTCCCACCTCGTTTGCCTACCAGCAGTTGCGTTATGGGTTAAAAGATGCATTTGTTGGTTCGGGAAAAGGGATTGGCCGCACTTTCGTTAATAAATTGCCCGCTTTGCGCATCGACTATATTTTTCACAGCCCGCTTTTCGAATCGTACAACTTTAAAACGCACGAATTTCGCCACTCCGACCACCTGCCGGTTTCAACGGAGCTGGTAAAAAAATAAATTTGCTTTTTAGCCTCAAAAATTTTATTTTTAACCCGTTAAAACCAAAATTAAATCAACCTTGAACAAAAAAGCTAAAACCCATGAAATTCCAAATCAAACAAGCAGGAATTATTCATTACATTGATATTGAAGAGATTATATCTTGCAGGGCTGAACGTGCTTATTGTACAGTTTTCCTTTTGAATAAAGAGAAAATAACCTGTTCGAAACCATTGTCAGAAATAAGTAAGGTGCTCAGCCAACCTTATTTCGTCCGGATTCATGATTCTTTTCTGATAAATTTACATTTTGTAAAAAAGCAAATAAGTTCTAATTGTAAACTTTATGTTTTAATGAGCAATGGAGAAAAGCTACCCGTTGGCAGGCGCAAAAAATCTGTATTTCAACAGGCAATGAATAAATTCCTTTC
>JAHYIT010000080.1 GCA_019429205.1 Mariniphaga sp.
CGCACGATTAACCGCCTGGAAAAAATAAAACTGGAAGAAAAAGACGGGCTTTACTACCTCGGCGAAGAACCGGCAACCCGGTACGTCTTTCGGCAAAACTACTATTTTATGCTGGGCGACAACCGTAACAACTCCAACGACTCGCGCTACTGGGGATTTGTGCCGGAAGAAAACATTGTGGGAAAAGCAGGCCTTGTTTTATTTAATTATCGTTACGGTGAATTTAAATGGGAGAGGGTACTGAAGAGGATGGAATAGGATGTTTGTCCGCAGGACTCCTTTCGGAGAAATGGTTTGAAGAATTCGACAATTGTTTGATAATGGTTGGCGATTCAATAACAAGGGAAAAAATATTTCAACAATTTTGTTTTTGATAAAAAATATTCTTATATTTATTAGCGATATAACTATTATATTATGAATATTATTTTCTTAAATAAAAGTACTCACACGCCGGAGAAATTCATGAATAGGGGCGGACAATTAAAGCGATTAAAAAATGAAAGGAGAAAACTACATAAAACAACATTCAACCGGTAGCGAACATCAGTTTTGGTAGCTCCCCTTTTGGGGAGCAAAAGTATAAAAAAATAGGTTTTGAAAGCATAAGGATTTGAGTCCTTAAAGAATGATTAAAATAATGATTTACAAATTATTAAAAGTAAAAATATCATGAAAAAATATTTAATACTATTTATAGGAACGTTGTTTAGCTTGGCGATTATCAATTATAATATATCGTCAGCAGACAAAGATGAACATGATCTTACTTTGCAAAACATTAATTTGTTACAAGCATATGCGAATGGAGAAATGGGTGCATATTGTACTTATGGATGTCACAACACTGGGGATCCATCTGATGTATGTGTAATGTGTCCGGATTGTAGCCTCTATTTCTTCAAAGAACAATGGGGATCTTCTGGCGAATGTTTTTTTTAATTAAATTTTTGCTCCGGATTTTGGTCCGGAGCAATTTTCAAAATAAACACTATGAAACTATTTTCAAAAACAATTAATTATTTGTGGATTATTCTACTTGTATATTCCTGTCAACAAAATAAGCAAATCAAATTCACCTCATTTCCTGAATCATATGAATTAAGGGGAGTAAAAGTAGAAGACAGTATATTATTTCAAACTGGAATAATAGATATATATGATTCCCTTCTAATTTTGAACAGTGCTGCCGGAATGGAAAAGTGCATCCATATTTTTAATAAAAATTCTTTTAAATACATTTTATCAACCGGAGATATAGGACGTGGCCCGCGTGAAATAAAGATTATGGGACTTGGAACTATAGATAAATCAAAGGGGATTATTTGGTACCGTGATTTAGGTAAAATGGTTTTATGGGAATTTAATATTAATGAGGCTTTAATGAATCCAACTTATTTCCCGGAAAACTTTGTAGCTCTACCCGAAGATAAATTTTTTATTCATTTTTTGCCCGAGCTCAATAATCTATTTTCATTTGCCGATCCAGATCAGAAAATTCTTATTTCATTTTTTAATCATAAAGGAGAAGTGGTCGATTCTTTAAATATCCCTAATCGTTTAAACATTTATAAAAAACTTGATGAAAATACCCGTAAGCACACATCTACATATCTTTATCAACGACATCCTTCAAAGGAACAATATGTTATTGCATACCGTATGGCTGATGTAATAGCTATTATCGATTCAAGGGGCCATGTTATTTCGAAATCTTGGGGACCTGGAAAAATTCTGGAAAATCCAAAATTTGGAGAAACAAATTATCTTCAAACTTATAAATATCTGAAAGTTTCAAATAAATATATATATGGTTTATATTTAGGCCTTAAACGTTTTGAGAAAAAGGAGAATGAAGTCCTTCCAAGTTATCCCAAAATAATGCACATTTTTGATTGGAAAGGTCAGCCAGTTGCTAAAATTAATCTTGAATATCCGGCATCTACATTTGACATAGATATTGAAAAGAACAGGATTATTACTTTTTCTCCTGTAACGGGAGGCTTTATTTATTATGATTTACCAAAATTTAAATGATATGTTAAGATTTAGAATATATTTTATTTTAATGTTGGCCTTTATATCATTTGTATATTTAAATGGGTGTAAGGAAAATAAAAATAATAACAGAATTACAAACGAGATAAAAGATATTACTAAATCCATGTTAGGTAGAAATATATCGTTCCCTGATTCTTTATTGCAGAAGTTGCAAGAGACAGAAAAATCAGTTCTTAATAAAAGAAACAGGCCAAAGATTATTTCCGTCATTGCGGGTAATTGCGAAACCTGTATAAAGGATTTTAAGAAGTGGGAGCCTTATTTAAAGGAAATGAAATTGATGGGTTATAATAATAATCTTTTTTTTATTGTAGAAGACGTAGATGCTTCATTCTTTAAAAAGTACTATGGCGAGGAAGCTCCAACTAAATTGACATTGTATTTTGATAAGAATCAAACTTTTTCAAAATTAAATAACCTTCCTCATATAAAAATGCTGAAAACTTTTATGATAGATACCAATAATGAGATCATATTAGTCGGAAATCCCGTACATGACAGGAATCTTTGGAACTTGTATTTGGAAGGGCTAAAAATAGAATAATAATAATATAGGTTTAACAGAAATAAAAAAATGAGAAGTATTAATCTACTAGTAGTCATTTTCCTGATAGCAGTAAATAATGTAGTTAGTCAAAATCACCATGTAAAAATAGAAGGACAAATCATTGGTTACGACGGTCTTTCACCGGTGAGATATTATCTTTCAAACGGAAATTACTTTCGAAATCCCATGTTCATACAACCTGATAGTTTGGGGCGGTTTGTAATTCAAAGAGACATAAACCGACCTAAATTTTTTTTCTTTCACTTTCGAAATAAAAATGAAAAGGAAATTTTTTATGAATGCAGATTAATCTTGCAGCCGGGGAAAAACTATTCTTTTATTTGTGAACCTCAAAAATATAATGATGTAATAATACCTCATAGTCCTGATATCTACAGCTGGAACATTCAGGATGGTGATCAACCCGGTTTTTATAAAATAGATTTGGGGCAGATGTATTACAACATGTTTGATAACGGCACAATGGGTTATATTTATCGCGAGGAGTGGGATTTATACCAACCGGATTCATTATTAATTAAGCTGAATAAAAAAACCGAACATCAAATTGCATTATATACGGAATTGCTGAATAAAGGTGAGATTGATTCGACATTTTTTGAGGTGGCCACCCTGAATGTTAAATATTTTAATGCTTACCGGTTGGCAGTGAGTATTAGAGGTATCTGGATGATACCACAAAAATTTGGAATAAAAGACAGTCTGATTGTAAATAAATTGTATAAAGTATATGATGAAATTTTTCGACAATATCCGGTAGAAAATGTAAAATTTGGAAATATTTGGTTATCTGAATCCAGATATATTGAGGAATATCTGCATTATCTTGCAGGATTAAAAGATGGAAAATTTTCCCCACCGGAACGAAAAAACAGGTATGCAGATATTGACGAAATAAAAAATATTATACCAGGTGAAGTTTACAGGAATTATAAATTGCAAAAAATGGCTTCGGATGTTGCAATGCTTCAGCTTGAATCATCAAAAATTGCAAAGGATTTTTTGAACGAAAACCCTGACATGAGACAGACTGCTCTTGGAGGAATGCTGGAAAATGAGTTAAATCCCCGGTCTGAAGCATTTGACAGCATTTCCGGTCGCTCTCTTTCTGAAAAAGTAATTTTTCTGGATGAAAATGGGCCAATTCAAAGTTTTCAGCAATTACTTGACAGCATTAAAAATAAACCAATATTCTTAAACTTTTGGGGAACATGGTGCTTCCCTTCCAGAAACCAGTTCAAATATAACCATGAGCTTACATCATTTCTGCAAAAAAACAAAATTGCGATGCTTTACATTGCAAACGAATACCAGCCGAACAGAGAGAACTGGAAAAAAATTATTGCCGCATATAATCTGGAAGGTTATCATTTTATATTGACTGATGACTTTAAAGAAGATATGGAAAAATATGGCGGTGAAGTTACGGGTTATCCAACTTTTATGATTATTGACTCAACCGGCAAAATTGTTGAAAAAAAAGCCTGTTGGCCTGGTGATGGTAAAAAACTATTTAAACAATTATTGGAAAGATTGAACCTTTAAACTTATGCTCTTTCACCTGTGGGCAGGTTGTCGTGATGATTTGTCATTTTATTTCTTAAAATTCATTCATAATAAGTCAGCATTGATTAGTATAGAAAAACTTGTTTTATATGAAACAATTTGTTTCAAGTTTTTTATTTTTCATGGTTGCCTGTTCCTCTCCCGTCACCCGGAACGATGCCGTTATCCGGTTTAAGGGGCAGGAGTACGATTTTGGCACCATCCCTTTAAAAGAGGAGGTGTACTACGGTTTTGAATTTTCCAATCCCGGAAAAACGCCGCTGGTAATAAGCAATGTAAAAACCTCATGTGGCTGTACCATTCCTGAGTGGCCCCGAAAACCCATTATGCCGGGAGCCAAAGGAGAAATTAAGGTTGCTTATGACGCAGCTTCCCCTGGAGTTTTTCATAAAACCATTACAGTGTATTTCAACGGGAAAAACTCACCCGTTGAGCTGAAAATTAAGGGAAAGGTTGAATATACTGGTTTATAAACGATATAGCAGATGAAAAGAAAGTGGTTTAAAACGGTATTTACCTTTACCGGCGTGTTTATTTTTGCCATCCTGTTCCGGGTATTTTTTATCGAAATCTACTCCATACCGAGCGGTTCCATGGAAGACACATTATTGCCGGGTGACAAGGTATTGGTAAACAAACTGGTTTACGGGCCTAAACTGCCGGCATCACCTTATGATATCCCCTGGATAAACCTGGTTTGGTTTTTACAGGCCGGCGCCGCTGCAAATCCCGATTCGGTATATTGGAATTACCGGCGGGCGCCGGGATTCTCCGCCATCAAACGGGGGGGAGTAATGGTATTCTCCCATCCGTTGTGGGGAGGCCGCAATAACTTTTTTATCAAACGATGCTTGGCACTCCCGGGCGATACGCTGGCAATTGAAGGCGGCAGGGCAAAAATAAACGGGCAGTTTTTACGGGAACCGGCACTTTCCAAAAAGGTTTACGAGATTTGGCCAGACAGCACCCGGCAGTTTTCCCGGCTTGCCGACAGCCTGGGGTTTCAGTCGTTTGGCCATCATGTCCGGTCGCGTGAAAAGGATTTACCAGAAATGCTTTTGACAGAAAGATATTTTATGCTTGGCGACAACCGTACCAACTCCAACGACTCGCGTTACTGGGGATTTGTGCCTGAAGAAAACATTGTGGGAAAAGCATGCCTTGTTTTATTTAATTACCGTTACGGTGAATTTAAATGGGAGAGGGTGCTAAAGAGGGTGGAATAGGATGTTTGTCCGCGGGACACCTTTCGGAGAAATGGTTTGAAGAGTTCGACAATTGTTCGATAATGGTTGGCGATTCAATAAGGTAAAAAAATGTTTCAATAATTTTTCTTTGATAGAAAATATTCTTATATTTATGGGCGATATAACCATTAAATTAAGAATATTATTTTATAAAATAAAATGTATTCTCACGCCGGAGAAATTCATGAACAGGGGCGGGCAATTAAAGCGATTAAAAAATGAAAGGGAAAAAATACACATACAAAATTCAAATCGCGTTCAAACTTCAGTTTTGGTAGCTCTCCTTTCGGGGAGCAAAAATAAAAAATAGCTTTAGAGGGACTACGGGTTCCTAACCTTTTTAAAAGGTTAAAAGAGAAATGTGTGACAAATTTTTTAACTTAAAATGAGTATTCATGAAAAAATTGGTTAAAATTAAAATTATACTACCAGCACTTCTTTTCGCTGCACTACTTGCAGTCAATGGAAAGTTAGCTACAAAGAAAAGTGATGCTGACATTACCCTAAATCAACTCAGAATTACCAATGCTCATGCTTCTGAGGTTGACTATCCTTGTGGTGGTGTTATGTGCCGTTGGGACTATGAATGGGGAAAATGTTGGTCTTTTGGTTCCGGCTCTGTTTGCTATTGTTATTGCGAAACCTATATTGCTTAACGATTTAGGTAATTGAGGATTTCCCGGAAATTTTCTTCCGGGAAATCCTATTTGCAATAAAATAACTTGTAATCACTAAAAATTGAAAGTAATGAAACATGATGGTATTTGTTTATTCCTCATTTCAATAATATTATTTTTTGTTTTGGAATCCTGTGATAATCAAGACAAAAAAAGAATTGAGACAGAAAATGAAGTGATCCTGGTACCCACCGGAGAAATATTGAAGTTACCTATTGACAATAATACTACTTTAGATTGCATGGCAATGTTTTATTTCAGGGATAGGGAAACAGGGAAGGAATATTTAACCTACCTAAACTCCTATAAAAATGAAATACAATTTTATGATTTGAAATTACAAAAATTAGAGAGTAAAGTTACCTGTGCATTGGAAGGTCCTAACGGAGTTGGGAAAGTATCGGGGTTTAAAGTAATTAGTCGGGATTCCATATTTTTGACATTGGGATATTCCATAGTCCTTATTGATTCTAAAGGGCAAATTATTAATAAATTTAGCTATAAAGAAACAAAAAATGGAAATCTTCCTATTCCCTACTTTTCAACTTCAAGAGTTTATTGGCCTTTGGTAGTAAAAAGTAAGATATTATATATTCCCCAAGAACTTTCTTTTGACTTGGCTTACATGCCTGATGATGCAATATGGCCGTCGCCTAACTCCAAAGTTTGCCTTATTGTAAATATGATTAATAAAAAAAATGAATATTTACCGATGAAACATCCATTGGCAAATGAAGTAGGTTTAAATACTGTACATTTTTCAAGAGAGTTTGATGGGAACTATTTTATTTATTCTTTTTTTGATGATCCAAATGTTTATGTCACTAAAGACCATACTCATGTTGAAGAATATTATGCACCAAGTATTTATTTCGATAAAATTATACATTTAAAATATAAATCTATGCCTTCTTTTGAAAAATATAACATTGATCATATAACACGATCTTCGTATCATAATATTATATATGACACTAAAAGGAAAGTCTATTACCGTTTTGTGAAATTGCCTGATAAATATGAAAAGGGGGATGATATGATGAGACTGGTTAAATACCCCCAGAATTTTTCAATTATAGTGCTCAATAAAGATTTTCAGGTAATTGGAGAAACCAAACTACCTCCGGAAACTTATGAGTTTAAAAATTTCTTTGTAGCAGAAAAGGGCCTCTATCTTTCAATAAACCATATTGACAATCCTAATTTAGATATTAACGCTTTACAATTTGAACTGATAAAAATAGAGTACAATGAGAATTAAGTATTTGATTTCTGTTCTTTTATTTTGTTTTTCATGCAATCAGCAATACAAGGAAGAAAATGTTGCTGTTGCTAAAATAATACAGAAGGGTAGTAAAATTGAACTTCAAAAAGATAAAAAAGTAGTACTTATTGTACCTGTAATTGGGTGTACTACTTGTATTGAACCGGTAAAAAACTTTATAAATAAAGTTGACAATCCCAATTTTATCATTGTTGCAAGCTGTTACTCACCTAAAGATTTTTATTTTAGTTTCCCCGGTGATGAATTGAAAAATAGAAATTGTATAGTAGATTCTATTGGGCTGGCTTTTCGTCATGGATTAGTGGATGTTGGCGCTAAACTTTATTTTTTTGAAAACGGCAAAATAATCGATATTAAGACAAGTTCTTGTGGCGAGCCTGGTTTGCTCACCCAAACTCTCAACTTCTTAAAATAAAAAATGGGTTACAAGTGGCTTAAAATGGTATTTACCTTTACCGGCGTTTTTATTTTCGCCATCCTGTTCCGGGTATTTTTTATCGAAATCTACTCCATACCGAGCGGTTCCATGGAAGACACATTATTGTCGGGCGATAAGGTATTGGTAAACAAACTGGTTTACGGGCCTAAACTGCCAACATCACCTTACGACATTCCCTGGGTAAACCTGGTTTGGTTTTTACAGGCCGGGGCCTCGGCAAACTCAGATTCGGTATATTGGAATTACCGGCGGCTACCGGGATTTTCCGTCATCAAACGGGGCGATGTAATGGTATTCTCTCATCCGTTGTGGGGAGGCCGCAATAACTTTTTTATTAAACGGTGCATGGCACTCCCAGGCGATACGCTGGCAATTGAAGGTGGCGGGGTAAAAATAAACGGACAGTTTTTACGGGAACCGGCGCTTTCCAAAAAGGTTTACGAGATTTGGCCAGACAGCACCCGGCAGTTTTCCCGGCTGGCCGACAGCCTGGGGCTTCAGGCGTTTGGCCATCATGCCCGGTCGCGTGAAAGGGGTTTAACAGAAATGCTTTTGACAGAGAAACAAAAAAATCAACTTTTGGAATCGGGTGGTATCAATTCATTAAAGATAAAAACCTCTCCACCCGATTCATCCCACTGGGTTTACCCCAAAACCCGGAACTTTGCCTGGACCATCGACGATTATGGCCCGTTGGTAATTCCGTTCCAGGGCATGGCAATCAAGCTAAACCTTCAAAATTTCTTGCTTTACGGGCGCACGATTAACCGCCTGGAAAAAATAAAACTGGAAGAAAGAGACGGACTGTACTACCTCGGCGAAGAACCGGCAACCCGGTACGTCTTTCGGCAAAACTACTATTTTATGCTGGGCGACAACCGCAACAACTCCAACGACTCACGCTACTGGGGTTTTGTGCCGGAAGAAAACATTGTGGGAAAAGCAGGCCTTGTTTTATTTAATTATCGTTACGGGAAGTTCAGGTGGGGGAGGGTACTGAAGAGGGTGGAATGATTACGTCGTTTGTTACCTGCCCGGCTGAACCGACCAGACGGGTTTGGAGAAAAGTTCGAAAATTGTTTAATATTGTTCGAAGGTTCTACAGTTGTTTGTTCAAAGAACTCCTTTCGGAGACAATTAAGCTCGATATTGTTTGGCAAATTAATAAAGTGAAAAAAAATCCAATATGTTTTGCTTTTCATTTGAAATATTCTTATATTTATAAACGATATAATCATTGAATTATGAATATTATTTTCTTAAATAAAAAGTACTCACACGCTGGAGAAATTCATGAATAGGGGCGGGCAATTAAAGCGATTAAAAAATGAAAGGGAAAAACTACATAAAACAACATTCAACCGGTAGCGAACATCAGTTTTGGCAGCTCCCCTTTCGGGGAGCAAAGATAAGAAAAATAGGTTATTAAGGCACAAGAATTTAAATCCATAGAGGATGAATAAAATACTGATTTATAATTTATTAAAAGTTAAAACATCATGAAAAAATATTTATTGCTATTTATAGGAACATTGTTTACGTTGGCGATTATTAATTATAATATATCGTCAGCCGACAAAGATGATATTGATCTTACCTTGCAAAACATTCATTTGTTGCAAGCAAATGCTAATGGAGAAGTACCTCCTGATACATACTATTGTTGGTATAATTTTGGCGCTGGTGTAGGATTTATAAGGCTTTGTAGTGCATGTAATATTATGCCTTTTGCCTCTCCTGTTATGCCTGATGGCATGTGTTGGACTGGTTCGTGGTAATGCTTAATTGGAAATTAAAAATACTCTGTCTATTGATTATTTTCAAGCAGAGTATTTTTTTAAAATTTTAATTATGAAGAAATTATATATCGTAGTAACAATTTGCCTAACGTCTTTTTTGTTTAGTTGCACAACAAATGAAAATAGTATAAAGGTATTTAATGAATTTCCACAGGAATATAAATTAAAAAGTACAGAAGTAAATACACCTTCAATCCTATACATGGTTGGTGAAATAGAACTCTTGGACAGTGTTTTAATTGCAATGGATTTACAATTTGATAAAATTTTTCATGTTTTTAAACTGCCCGACATTAACTATTTAGGAAGTTATATTCGGAGAGGTCGTGGTCCGAATGAGGAGACTTTTATTGATCCATATTTTCGACAAATACAGGGAAATAGTTTTATATATTATAATTCCATTTCAATAAAAATAGCAAAGTTTGATTCGGATTCCAGTAAAATTATAATTGCCGAAAATTATAATTTGCCGGGTAAGTTAATGGATTTACAATGCCCTTTTATTCTAAATAATCAGATTATAGGTTGGAACCCTTATGGAGAAAGTAATAAAGAGTTTTTGAGTTATGACCTGATTTCAAAGGAAATAAATCCTTTCGGGGCAAAAAACCTTGAATTTGAATACAGGATTCGAATATCAATTGATAAATGGCTGTTTGCAAAAATAGTTTCAATTAAGCCAGACAAATCTCAATTTGCTGTTGTCTATGACAAATTTCCGATTCTTAGGATATACAAAGAAAATGGCGAGTTGCAAAATGAAATAAGATATATAAACGAACAGATTTTCCCCAAAGCCTTAATAAGCAAGAATGCATCTAAATCTGAATTGAACCAAATTACCCAGAACTATAGAAAAATAAAAACTACAGATAAATATATATATGCATTATATATAGGAAAAACAAATAAAGAGTTAAATATTGATGGTTATGGATTGGATGATTTTTCAAATGAAATACATGTTTGGGATTGGAGCGGTAATCCTGTTGCTAAAGTATCACTTGACAAAAATTATTTCTCTTTTTGTGTAACTCGAGACGATAAATATTTGATTTGTTCTTCACTGGGTAGTATTAGTTCATTTTACAAATACTCATTGCCATGGGAAAAATAGCAAGTACAAAAAATACCATTGTTTTGATCTTATTGATAATTGTGACAAGTCTTCTTATAATTGATTTTTTATGTGTATTGAGATTGAAAAGTAGCAACCGGGAAGTTGCTACTTTACGCTATGAACTAGATCTCTTATCTGAAAGAAGAAGCTTTAAAGATAGTATAGCATCACGGCAAATAGAACTTAGGTACTTATTTGAAAAAGGAATTAATAAAAATGCTTGTGATACACTATTATTGCACGAAAGTAAGATATTTTTATTGTTTGGAGGAAATACATGCAGTCAATGTGTGATTAAAAATATTATGGATTTAAATTTAATTTCTGATAGAATTGGGAAAGACAAAATTATTATAGCTGGAGACTTTGCTGATAGAAGAACCTTTGAGAATTATTTATCAAAAATGCCACATAGTGGATTTGAACATATACTTTTTCAAGACATTATTAATTTATCTGGCATAGAGATAAAAGTTCCTATAATCCTTTTGTTAGATACAAATTATACTATAAAACTCCTTTTTTTTGATTATGAAGAAAACAATTTTGAGAAAGATTTACTTTTTAATAGGCTAATCAACATATAATTTGATGCCCAAGTTGGGAAAACAGGCCAAATTGACAATCATCTTAATTCATTTTTCATGTTTTTGAACGCTAATTTTTATGAAGCAATAAATATTTGATTTATAGTAAATAAATAAGCATGAGTAAAGTAAAAAAAATAATTCAGTTGTATTCACAGGGGAAAAGCAAATGTTACCTTCTTTCTCTTGTCCAAAAATGAGCGCAAAATTTTTTATTGATTATTCTTAGAATGAAATTCAAATTTTCCATACAAAAAACAAAATTTTCCCGAATTGTATTAAGGCTATGTATTGTCAGTTTTTTTTTCAGTATGATAGTTTCCTGCGGTTATATAAATAATAACAAAAGGCTGGAATCAGCCCTTGAACAGGCAGGAACCAACAGGAAAGAACTCGAAAAGGTTATCGAACATTACAAAGGAAAACCGGAGGACAGCCTGAAATTAAAAGCAGCGTATTTTTTAATTGAAAATATGCCCGGGCATTTTTCTTACGACACAACAAATTTGTACAAATACCGTCCTGTTATTGAAAAAATCGGCCTGCTAAGAAACAAAGGTTTTGCAAAAGAAACAATAAAGGAGCAGGTTAACCCGCTTATGGACAGTTTAATTACAATTTATCCTTTATCTGTTATTTATTCAAAAAGAGAAGACGATTTAACTTCAATTAAATCGCAAATGTTGATTGATAATATCGATTTGGCATTTGAATATTACAATAAAAATCCGTTTAAAGACAGTATCATATATGATGATTTTTTGGAGTATGTATTACCGTACAGAATTCAAAACGGGTATTGCTTAGAAGATTGGCGAGCGTATTTTACTCAGCATTATTCGAATAGAACAAATGGAGAGTTTTTAACGGTTCATGAGTTTTGCGACTCGTTATTACACATTTTTAATGATGTGAAAATTGCCTGGAGAGTGGCTGATCAGTTCCCTTATCTCAAACTTGAGGACTATTTAAGATCAAAAATGACCCACTGTCCCCAAAAATGTTGGTTTAACTGCTTGCTTCTGCGATCTTTTGGAGTTCCTGTGACCGTCGATTTTGTTCCTGTTTCAAGGGTACACACACTTGGGCATGAATGGAATGTGTTAAAACTTAAAGAAGGCATCTATCCTTTCGATCCATTTTGGGTAGGGTTTAATGGCATCCGGTATCTTAAACCATATTATTTCAGAGAGAGTTTGCATCCGGTAATTGGGTCTGTTCAATTTCCCAAAGTATATCGTAAAACATTTAAAATGAACGTTTCTGAATTGTTTGAATATGCGGTAAAAACAGGCGAAGACATTCCCCCGTTCTTTCGGAACCCTTTTCAGAAAGACGTTACCAATGAATATTTTAAAACTTATGATATTGATGTGCCTCTTATTAAAAAAATAAAGGATGTTGAGCATGCGTATGCCTGTGTGTTGGGGCAAAAACAGAGCTGGGTTCCTGTAGAATTTGGTAAAATAAAAGGCGGAAAGGTTTTATTTAAGTCATTGGGACCGACAAATGTTTATTTGCCCGCTTTTTATAAATTTAACAACCTGGTTTATGCCGGGTACCCCATTTTATTGTCAGAAAAAGGTAACTCTCAAATATTGTGTCCCGATACAACACATACGAGGCAAGTTGAAATTTCACATGTTGCTTATCCCCGTCCGGAACTAAAAAAATATAAGGAGGCTTTTATTGGGGCGACTATCGAAGGATCAAACAATAATTTTGAGACGAGCGAAACACTTTACCATTTTAATAAGATGTATGAACCGGGGACTTACCATATTCCTTTTCATTCAGCAGCGAAGTTTCGATTTGTTCGGTTCACAATTCCCAAAGGAAAACTCAAGTTAAATGAAATCAAATTTTATAGTGGAAACAATGAAATCAAAGGAGAACTGATAAGTTCAAATCCAACAGATAATCTACTCTTTCAGAAAATTGTTGATGAAGACCTGATAACAGGCCATGTCTTTAATAACCTGGGTGATGACAAAAATTTCGAGCATAAAGTTTGGGTTGGTTATGATTTCGGGGAACCGGTTTCTGTCAGTGCCTTTGAATTTTATTTTGTATTTAATGCAAATATCAGGAAGGAGGGTATTTATGAACTGCTGTATTGGGATTTTGGATGGAAATCTTTAGAGATGAAAGTTTCGAATTCTACAAAACCTCTGCATTTCGATAATGTTCCCGATAATGCGTTACTCATGATAAAAATTCATGATACAGACAGTTACAGCCGTATATTTACTTATTCTGAAGGGAAACAGCATTGGTGGTAAACTTTTTTATTTGCAAAAATGCAATGTCAAAATAACTATTTGATTTACAGAAAAAAACGATTACATCTCAACTTTTTATTACATTTAAACCTAAAATGCTATTATATGGACAAAATAAAAAAAAATCATCTGCAACCTACCGGGAACTTATTGCCTGTACTGGGTTTAATTCTGATTGCACTCTTTTCCTGCACCACCAAACCCAGGGAACAAAATATTTCGAAGAGTGAGTCACTCCCGGCAGAACCCAACCGGGTGGAAGTGATGGTGCTCGAACGGGGTGATTTTTACCGGGAAATTGTGAGCAACGGAAAACTGGCCGCCATTGAAAAGGCAAGCCTGTATTTTCAGAATGCAGGCACCATTGCTGCTGTAAGCATCAGGAACGGCCAAACCGTGCAGGCAGGAACAGAACTGGCACGGCTGCAAAACGACGAGTTTCAGTTTAACATGAAAAAGGCAGAAGTGGCACTTGAGAAAGCCACCATCGACCGGTTCGATGCCCTGCTCAGCATGGGGTATAAAAGCCTTGAGGCTGAGATTCCTCCCGAACACCTGAACATTGCCAACATCCGTTCCGGTTATAACCAGGCTAAGATTCAGCATGAGGAAGCCGTTTATCAACTGGAAAATGCAATACTGAAAGCGCCCTTTGCCGGAAAAGTGGAAGGCGTAACACAAAAAGCCTGGGAAAAAGCCGACCTCTCCAAACCGTTTTGCACGCTTATTAACGACCACCGCTTTACTATCAGCTTTCCGTTGCTTGAAACCGAAGTGCACGAAGTAACTGCAGGACAGAAAATAACCGTTACCCCCATTGCCGGACTATTACCTGCCACAGGAGTTGTTACCGAAATGAATCCCCGCATTGATGAAAACGGACTGGCATGGGTAAAAGCAGAAGTGGCCAATCCGGGTGGTTACATGGAAGGAATGAATGTGAAAGTGAGTATTAAAAAAGCCGTGCCCAACCGACTGGTGGTTCCCAAACAGGCAGTTGTTCTGCGGCAGAACCGCGAAGTGCTTTTTCGCTACACCGGCGGCACTGCCTACTGGACCTACGTGGAAGTTCTCGATGAAAACGAATCGCAGTACGCCGTTGTTGCCGCTGAAGGCGCCACTCTTGAGCAGGGAGATACCGTCATCGTTTCCAATAATTTGAATCTGGCGCATGAGGCGGAAGTTGAAATAGAGTAGTTTGAGGAGTTTGAAAGTTCGAAGAGTTTGAAGGTTTGAGAAAGTTCGAGGGTTTGAAGAGTTCGAAGAGTTTGAGGAGGTTCGAAGAGTTTGAAAGTTCGAGGGTTCGAAGAGTTTGAAGAGTTTGAGGAGGTTCGAAGAGTTTGAAGGTTTGAGAAAGTTCGAGGGTTTGGAGAGTTGTTTGAAAATTTGAAAGTTTAAGGAGTTTGAGAGTTCGAACGGATTATCGAACAACATCGAACCTCATCTCGAACAATTGTCGAACCTCTTCTCGAACAACATCGAACCTCTTCTCGAACAACATCGAACCTCTTCTCGAACAACATCGAACCTCTTTTCGAACCTCTTTAATAATTGAAAATGTGATAAAAACTATAAAATATGGCAACCATAAATAACTTCGAAGATTTGGAAATCTGGAAACTTGCCCGGGAAATTTGTAAGGATATTTTTGTCATTATTAATTATCCTGCATTCAGTAAGGATTTTAGCCTTGTAAGGCAGATTAATGATTCGTCGGGTTCGGTTATGGATAATATTGCAGAAGGATTCGAACGGGAAGGGAATAAAGAATTCGGCCAGTTCCTTTCAATATCCAAAGGTTCATGCGGAGAATGCCGTTCTCAACTGGTACGGTCATTCGACAGGCACTACATTTCAGAGGAAGAATTCAAAACGATTTATGCCAAACTGACAGATGAAAGCATCAAAATCAAAAACTTTATGAACTATCTGAAAAACAGTAATATGAAAGGTAATAAATACAAATAAAACATAAAAACCATGTCAAACTACGTCAAACAACATCGAACAACTTCGAACTCTTCAAACCATGTCAAACCCTTAACAACTAACTCATGGTCCGTTTTCTAATCCACCGTCCTGTCGCAGTAACCATGGCTTTCCTTGGCCTGCTGCTTATCGGTTTGGCCACAACCGTCAGCCTGCCGGTATCGCTGATGCCCGATATTGATATTCCGGTAGTTTCCATCCGCGTTTCTTCAACCGATTTGCCTGCCCGGCAGTTGGAGAACACAGTGGTAAAACCGTTGCGCAATGTGCTGAAAGAGGTGAACAATGTGGAAAGCATGAAAAGCGAAACCCGCGACGGTACCGCCTGGGTCGAGTTGCGTTTCCGGCACGGCACGTCCATCGATCTGGCTTCGGTAGAGGTCAATGAAAAAGTGGACAAAGCCATGAACTACCTGCCCCGCGAAATGCGCCGTCCTGAGGTCATCCGCGCCAGCGCTTCCGATATTCCGGTTTTTTACCTCATGGTTACCCAAAAAGGTGCAGACGTTCCTGTTTTTGAAGGAAACATAACCGGCACATCTTTACATTCATCCTTTAGTGGCGGTGGGATTCTGGATTTAAGCAACTTTTCCAGCCAGGTTATCCGCAAACGGCTGGAGCAACTGCCTGAGGTGGCCCTGGTAGATATGAGCGGACTGCAATTTCCCGAAATAAAAATTACCCCCCGCCCGGAGTACCTGCAAAGCGGCGCTTTTTCCATTACCCAACTGGAACAGGCTTTGCAGGAAAATAACATCGATTTGGGCAACCTCCTCATCCGCGACGGCCAGTACCAGTATAACATCCGGTTTAACACCCGCCTGCGCGATGTGTCCGATATTGAAAACATCCCCGTTAATTTGAGCGGAAAAGTGGTTAAACTAAAAGAACTGGCCGGCGTAACATTGCAGCCGCAACAGCCGCAGGGAAGTGTACGGTTTAACGCAAAAAATGCCGTGAGCCTGGCCATCATTAAACAGTCGGATGCCCGCATGGCCGGGCTGCGAAAAGAGCTGGACCTTATGGTTTCCTATTTCAGGGAAGATTACCCCGAGCTGGAATTTTCCGTCACCCGCGACCAGACCCGGCTGCTGGAGTATTCCATCAGTAACCTGGGACAAAGCCTGCTCATCGGCGGTCTGCTGGCATTTCTTTCCATGTTCCTGTTCCTGCGCGAACGCCGTGCCCCGTGGCTTATCGGAATCAGCATTCCCGTTTCACTGATCATTACCCTGCTGTTTTTCTACCTTGCCGGCCTTTCCATCAACATCATTTCCCTCTCCGGCCTCGTTCTCGGCGTTGGTATGATGATCGACAACTCCATCATTGTCATTGATAACATCACACAGCACAGGAATTTTGGAAACCAGACAGGTTCGAAAAGTTCGAAAGGTTCGAGAGGTTCGAATGGTTCGAAGAGTTTGAAGAGTTTGAACGTTTCAAACGATTTCAAACAATTTCGAACTCTTTCAAACGCTTGTGCTAATGGAACCAACGAAGTCATCCGCCCCTTAATAACTTCGGTGCTCACTACCTGCGCTGTATTTATTCCCCTTATTTTTATGAAAGGGATGGCCGGCGCACTGTTTTTCGACCAGGCAGTAGCTGTTTCCATCGGGCTGGTGGTTTCGCTTATTGTTTCCATTACTTTGCTTCCCACCTTATACCGGCTGTTTTACAGAAGCAGTAAAAAAGGACCGAATCGTAAAGAAAAATTGCCCCGCTATTTTCACTGGTATGAGACCGGGTTGAAATTCGTATTGCGCCACCGGTTTGTTTCTGTAACCGGATTTGTGTTAATGCTTGTTATGGCTGGAGGTTTGTGGTTTTTGTTGCCGGTAACGCAATTTCCGGAGGTAAGTCACGACGAAGTT
Organism: Mariniphaga sp.; assembly: GCA_019429205.1. Lineage (GTDB taxonomy): Bacteria > Bacteroidota > Bacteroidia > Bacteroidales > Prolixibacteraceae > Mariniphaga. The sequence goes on from JAHYIT010000080.1 coordinate 17,498, forward strand.
CTGCTGGAAATTGACTGGAACGAACCGGTTACCCTGGATGAAAATACGGCACGAACAACGGCATTGTTGTCGGACATCGAGGAAGCTCCTTTGTATGTAATTGAAGAAGCCGGTCGCCAGCAATACCTGCTGAACAGCAGCGACGAAGCCGGTATTTCGGAAAACAGGCTGTATCTGAAAACCCAATCGCCCGAAGCCCTGGAATTACTCACCCGCGAGCTGACCGCGAAATTAAAAACCAGGTTCCCCGGTGCCGGGTTTTTGTTTACCGATACCGAAAACCTGTTCAACCTGGCTTTTGGAAAGCCGGAAGCGCCGGTGGTGGCACGGTTCATCCATTTTAACCCCGGAGGTACCAATTTCCTGGGCGAACTGGCTGCGTTGCAGGAATCCGCTGAAAACGAATTTGGGGAACGGGTACAGTCGAAACTGATTACCCGGCGGTTGCTGCTTTTGGAAACCGATCCCGAAAAGCTCCTGTTTTACCAGGTGGACCACAACGACCTCTACCGTGAAGTGAAAAGCGCCTTTAATGCCAACACGGTGTTTACCATTAACGACAACAACATGTATGTGCCCGTAAGCATAGGCAACCGGTACCAATCGGTTTACGAGATTGTACAGCAGGTAACTGTAAATAACAGGAACGGGGAGCAAATCCCATTGTCGGGACTGGTGAAGGTAAGTTCAGGGACAGGACTAAAAACGATTGTGGCCGGAAAAGAAGGGGAATATTTCCCGGTAATGCTGGATGTCTCGCCGCGGGAATTTCCAGGCGCCTCAATGCAGATGAAAGAAATTGCAGCCAAACACGAAGAATTCGACGTAACCTTCGGTGGCTCTATCCTTTCAAACCGGGCCATGCTGAAAGAGTTGCTTTTAATTATCGGCGTCAGTTTATTGCTGCTCTATTTTATTTTGGCCGCCCAGTTCGAGTCGTTTGTGCTGCCGCTTATTGTGCTGACCGAAGTGCCCGTTAACCTGTTCGGGGTGTTCCTGTTCCTGAAACTGTTCGGTTCGGGCATCAACATCATGTCCGCCATCGGTATAATTGTAATGGCAGGAATTGTAATCAACGATTCCATTTTAAAGGTGGACACCATTAACAAGCTGATGGACAGCGGACATTCGCTGCTGCGCTCCATTTTCGAAGGGGGCCGGCGGCGGCTGAAACCCATTATCATGACCAGCCTTACCACTATACTGGCTATGCTGCCCTTCCTGTTCCAGAAAGGCATGGGCGCAGAACTGCAAAAACCGCTGGGTCTGGCTATTATCGGCGGCATGTTGGTGGGTACATTCGTGAGCTTGTATCTGATTCCGTTGATGTACTATTTGTTGAAAAGAACACCATCTGGTGGATCAGGAAAGAAACGGACATTCACAAAAAATTGATAGAATTACTTTAAATCCCAAAAGTTGTCTTATAAACAGTTTATAAAATGGATAAGTTAATAGTCAATAATAAAAATCAAACTTTTCTGATTGATTTTGAAGATATCATTTCTTTAAATGCCTGGGGGAGATATACAAAAATTACCACGGAAAATGAAAATCATACTTCATGTAAAAATCTGGGTTTACTGGAATTGGGTTTGCCGGATTACTTTTTCAGGATACACGATTCATATATGATTAATATCCGTAAAATATCGGGTATCGATGGCAAAATGGTAAATATGGTGAATGGGGTAACGTATAAAATCGCGAATAACAGAAGAAAGAAGTTTAAGGAGTATTTAGAAAATCTCTGTAACCATAAATAATCAGGAAAAAATCCACCGGAAAACGATAATTGGAAAATCAGGTTATTACGCAAAACGGGTAGGTTATTACATAAAACAGGCAGGTTATTACATAAGATGATGTTTGCTTGCATTATTAAATTCGATGTTTTTACTTTAATGGCTGAATAACCAGTTAATTAAAAAGATATTTTATCGTGAAATTTTTGTTGAAAACAGAAGGAAAAAGACAGGAAGCTTTGCTTGATGGGCTCTCCGCTTCCTGCCCGGCTCCTGTCCTAAAAAAGAACGGAGGTGAGGTGACAAAGATAAGGAATAATGATTAAGAAACTACGTGTTTCCGGCTTGTGAAAGGATATATCAAGCATAAGTATCACAAAGTAATAATTAAAATATTTAACAAAATGACAAAAATTAGAAGTATATTATTAGGTATAGTTTGTATAGCATTAACTTCATTGAGTTTTTTGCAATCTAATACGAAATCCAGCTTTGACCTTGACTTAGAAAGTCTATTAAATATCAGTCAGGCACAAGCAGAGTCAGGTGGCGACTGTATGTCTTGGGGATATAGAAAATGGAATTGTGGAAGTCTATATGGAGATGGCGTTGATTGTGCTTGCACGGAAAGAGAGCAAGTTAATAATGATTGTGAATGAATCTATTTTAGATAGAAATATTACATATAGATACTATTACGAAAATATAAATACTATAGTATGAAGCAGTTGATAAAAATATCATTGGGAGTGTTATTGCTTTCATTATCAGCATTAAGTGTAAAACAATCGAATGAAAGATCAACTTTGAATTTGAATGTGAATTTGCAAAATTTATTGCACATTAACCAGGCTCAGGCCGAATCAGGTGAAGGAGATTGTATAGACAATGGCTATAAAAATTGGGGCGATACCGGAGGTCCAGATGGCATGGATTGCCTTTGTATAGAAAGAGAGGGAGTTAAGAATGACTGTAATTAGAGTTGTTAATTATAATATTTAATACAATGAAAAAAAATAAAAGAATACTATTAGGCCTGGTTTGCATAGCATTAACTTCATTAAGTTTTTTACAATCTAATACGAAATCCAGTCTTGACTTTGATCTAGAAAGTCTATTAAATATCAGTCAGGCACAAGCAGAATCAGGTAGCGACTGTATGTCTTGGGGGTATAAAAACTGGAATGCCGGGTGGTGGTATGGAGATGGTGTTGATTGTGTATGCGGTGAAAGACAGCAAGTTAACAATGATTGTGAGTGAATGAATCTATTTTGCATAGATAATACGAGAATATATATAATGAAATAGTTACCAAGAATGTAGAAAGAGAGGGAGTTAAGAATGACTGTGATTAAAGTTTATAATTAAAATATTTAATACAATGAGAAAAATTAAAAGAATACTATTAGGTATAGTTTGCATAGCATTGACTTCATTGAGTTTTTTGCAATCTAATACGAAATCTGGTCTTGACCTTGACATAGAAAGACTATTAAATGTCAGTCAGGCACAGGCTGAATCAGGTAGCGACTGTTCTTCTTGGGGATATAGACAATGGAATTCTGGGTGTTTAAATGGAGATGGCGTTGATTGCTGGTGTAATGATAGAGAAAAAGTTTGTACAGAATGTAATTGATGACTTTTAAAAATAGGAATTTTAAAAGGATTTTAACCAGTATATCAACAATGCTTTTGGTTAAACCATTAATTAATTTAAACTGCTTATCTGCTTCGCTCATGTTCAATTTATTTGTAATTTAGCACCTAATGGAAACAGAAGATTACCCGAAAGATTTTCAGAAATTCATCGATAGGTTCAAGACTGACGATGATTGTTGGGAATA
>JAHYIT010000268.1 GCA_019429205.1 Mariniphaga sp.
TCAGGTTTTCATCAATTTCAATCCGGTATGATTTTCCGCGTTGCAGGGGCGATGGCAATTCCAGGTAAATCCAGTGGTGCATCACCGGTTTTCGTTCGTCATGCGCTGCTTCCCATACTTTTGATTTTCGGTAAATATTTACCGGTTGTCTACCTGATTTACCATAACTTGAATCTCCTTCTGAGGTAATAGTAAAGCTACCTGCCTGCTGAGCCAGGGAGGTATTTAGCGGCATTCCAAAAGGAATGTACTGATCCTTATCAGGGCAAAGATGCCAGTTTTCGGTATGGAGAAAATCCCAGCCATTGCAGGAGCCACTGGTGTTGTCGTCCCAATTGTATTCCACCATTCCGTCCTGCCAGTGGATTACCAGGCACTGGTTGTCGACTGGTAAAACTGTCACCAGCTTTGCAGCCATGGAATTTACTGCAAAAAACAATAAAATAAAGAGCAACGAATTAATTTTTCCCAGGTTCATACTTAGAACAATTATTAAAAGTTTAATCTGTTTTTAAAAATTCATTCAACATCACAGCTTCAATCAGCCTGGCCATTTCCTCCGGATCTCTTTTCAGCACCAGGTAGGCATGATTGTATTTATCGCCCTCAATCCAGTAATTGTCGCCGTTTTCTTTGGCCACGCAATAGCCGTTGTCCACTATTTCCCAGTATTTTCCAACACCACCCCGCACTGCATACAAAACTGCAGTTTGGTCGAACGTGGAATTATTCAGAATTTCACCCGTGTAGTATTCCTTCATCCAGGGAGCATGTTCGCTGAAGTGCCGCCACCCAACATAAAGCGGATGATTTTTATCGAGTTTTGAAAAAACGGCGCCGGATTTTATGGCTGCGCCAATTTCGAACCCCGAAAAAATCACAGGAACAGTGAGGTTCTCCAAAACAAATTTGGTAACTCCCGGCATGTTTCCGTTAAAGTTCCATTCGTTTTCACCACTGGGAAAATGGCCGCCCATAATCACAAACTCCTTCACCTTTTTCTCAATCAGTTTCTTTCCGCTTAAATCCGAATATTTATCAGGTTTGGATTGAATTAAATCCATGATATTTTTGAGCGGTCCTACCGTTACAACAGTAACGCTTTTATCTACTTGCTCCGAAAGGATTTTCCGGTAAAGGTTCAGCGCCAGTGGAACATCGTTGTTTGAAAGTTCGTGTGGTAAATTATCGGCTATCGGTTTGTTGTAGTTCCAGTACTGGTAATGTGAATCCTTCGACCGGATTCCGATTGGTATGTCCGGATTTCCATAAAACCGGTTCACTGCATCCATTGCCGGAATGACATACTGCTCGTTTGACCAGCTTGCAATGCCCAGCAATTCACATTCGCCCTTGTTATGCAAATTATGAAGCATGACCAGCGCTCCAAGGTCGTCGGCATCGCCGCCAAAATCGGTGTCGAAAATGATTTTCACCTGGGCTGTTCCGCAAAAAACTTTAAAAAGAATGACAGTTAATACGATAAAAACTCTCATAATTCATTTAATTTATTGTATTTGTAAAAATATTGTTTTTCAAACACATATTATCTTTTAAGATGTACGACAAATTCAACGTTTTTAACTGCGATAAAAAGCATTCATCCTTTTTCACCGGCGCTTCAGCCCGGTGATTTTCTTTCTCAGTTTCTTTTGCGGCTTTAGCATTTAATCCCTTTAATGGCTGAAGCCTTATTGCTTTGAGCTGCTTCTGTTCACCGGGCTGAAGCCACGGTGCAAAAACTGAAATTGCCAAACATTCTTTACCTCCTATAGCTTAAAAATAAACCCTTGTTCCGGGATCAGTTGTGGAATAAACCAGCAAATCGCCGGCTTCAACCCGGTAACCTTCGGGAATGTTTTTGGCTTTCAGGGTTATGGTATGTTTGCCTTCGTACAAATCGTATTTCCAGGTGACTTCATGACGGCGAACCAGCCACTGGGTGGGCAGTTTTGCCGTTTCAAGCAATTCACCATCAGCAAAAACATCCAATTCCAAAACTAATTCAGGCAAATTGCTTTCTTTGGCAGCCCGTCCGCCAACCACAAATCCACAGCCTTCTATTTCAAAGGTAATTTCAGAATTTTGCCTGGTTATTTGCTTGCCAATTCTTCTTCGTTCAGTTGGGAAAAGTCCTTCAAAACCAACCTCCAGCGGCACAGTTTGCGGGGTCTGGTATTGAATCAGAAAATGATCTCCCTCGTCGCTTCCGCCGTTTCGTTTTATCATTTCCGCTGCATGATTAAAACCAATTTCATACACTTTGTTCAACGACATGTCGGTATATTGAAAATTCATATTCTCCACCTTATCGATTCCCTGTTTCCAGTAATCGGGAATATTGCTATAACCAATCATGGTTCCCAAAATACCGGCGGCATTGGCCGGGTTGCAGTCGGAATCGTATCCGCAACGCGTACTGATATCAACCGTTGCACCAAAATCACCTTTTCCATAAAGCAAGCCAATTACAATGTAGGCTGCATTGATTTTGGCATCGATGTTAAACGGACGGAAAACGCCATCGGGGCAACCTATGTCAAACGTCCATTTCTTCTGGGCTTCAAACCAGGCCGATTTCCAGTCGTCGGGATTTTGTTTGTACCATTGAATGACATCGGCAATGCACTGGTAAAATTCACTTTGGGGTGGAATGGTTTTCAGCGCCTCTTCCACGATAAATTCCATATCGTTGTGAACAAAAGCCAGCGCATACATGGCTGCCACGTAAATTCCGCCATAAAC
>JAHYIT010000081.1 GCA_019429205.1 Mariniphaga sp.
ATTTTGCTGAAATTCCGGGAGGAAAAGGGAAATTCAGGCGTGTATTGCTGAAACATTCCGATGTGAAAAGCGGCGCATTCAGTCCGTTTTTTGGTTCATCTTATATTGAACTGGTGCAGGCATTAAGCCGAGAATCTCGAGATATTTACGAAGGCCGAATCTGGGGCGACCCCGGATTTATTCACATTTGTTACGACATCAATGGCATGGACGAATTACGCGAAAAAGTGAAGGAAGCAGGATTTCCTTTTACTGTTGACAGCGCAAGTGATTCAGACAGCTTCGACATGGGCGAGGCAGCCGGAAACTTCGCTTACATCCAGGCGCCGGAAGGAACGCTCATCGAGTTTGTGGAAACGCATAAAATACCCATCCTGAAAAAAATTGGCTGGTTTGTGGATTTCAGGAAAAGAGGAAGCCATCCGCTGCCCAACTGGCTGCTAAAAATGTTCAGATTTATGCGGGTGAAAAATTAAAAAAGGTAATTTAATCCAATGTACAAACCTGAATCGCCGTCCCGCTCGTCGGCTGCCATGCCGTAATCCACGGCAATCACAAAATTCTGGTTCATCACAATGCGTAATCCGGCACCATAAGAGAAGTGCATTTTTTCGGCATTTGTATCAAAATAATTTTCAGGTTGCGGTACAAACCCATTTTGAGGAGTAAGCTCTATTTTTTTGGTAACCTGTCCAAAATCCATAAATCCATTCAACCCCAAATAGAAATTATTGTTGATGAATTGAAAGCGGGCAAATTTCCAGCGGGCTTCTACATTCCCGTATAAGAAACCGTCTCCAACAATGCGGTTTCTGCGAACACCCCGTATGGATTTTGCTCCGCCGAGCCCTTCGGAAGCTGCTCCTTTAAGTTCTGATACAATCACCTGGGTTTGGTAATAAAATGGCGCATGTCCGGCAATAGTGGATTGGTAAGCCAGCCGGTATGCCAGCGATAAATCATTGGGAATTAGGGTGAAATACTGCCGGTGGGTAAGGCTTAGTTTGGCAAAACCACTTTCGGCGCCTAAAAATTCAGGGGCTCCAACCATCACGGCTTCGGTCCAGATTCCTTTCATGGGGTTGGGCCGGTTATCGCGTGTGTCGTAAACCAAACCGGCTTTCAACTCGGGCACAAATCCGCCGTCGGCTTCTTCAGCAGAAATAATTCCCCAGTCCTGGTATTTTTCGTACAAGCCCGGTACATCATCCAAAAGTTCGTCTTCGTCTTTTCCTTTGTTCAGTTTCTCCAAATCAACCGTGCCAATATTAAAATTCAGCAGATTCATTCCTGCTGCCCATTTCAGTTTTTCTCCGGAGAATTTTCCCTGCAAATCAACTTTAAAACGGAACATTTTCCGGTCGTATTTGTAAAACATTCGCGTGATGTAATCATCGTTTTCATCATCAATCCAACCCGGATTCACCACCGCATCGAATCCGTTGAACCCGTAAAAATCATAAGCCTGGTCGGAAAGGAAACTTATATCCAGTGAAGTTTGCAGTCCCGGAATAAGCTGGTCAGAATCGTAGTAAAACCGGTTAATTCCGCTGCCTTTGGTAAACCGCGACACTTCGAAATAAAGCGAATGGTTGTAGTTGGGATACCTTGTTCCGTCGCCGTAGTGGTACAAATTTACCAGGGCGCCGTATTGGAATCCCAAATCAGTATCGAAAGTGATGGTAGGCAGGGCGCCAAAATTCCAGCCTGTTTTTATAACCTCATCTTCCTGGGCAATAATTTGCATGGAAAAAAAAGATATGAAAAATAGCAATCCAAGTTTTTTCATTGTAATTCAGTTTAATAAGTAAATTTTTGAAAATACACAAAGCATGGTTTATGAAAAGTGATTAAAAGCAATTCACTATTTTTTAGCGAACTAAGATAGAAAAAAGTAAATTCAGGAATCGATTTTTATCAAAAAAAATGGAGGTTAATATATTAATTCCTATTTTTAAACTTTTCACATAAAAATAAAATACTTTTGAAATAAATTCAAAACTAAGTATAAAATGAAAACAAACAGGAGGAAATTTTTTCAAATTGCAGGAGTTGCTGGTGCAGGTGTTATTTCAGGAGGATTTACATCATGCAGCCGGCAGGGGAGTGGTAATGAAGGATCTGAGTTGGCGGCCATCAAAGAGGCAGTAGCAAAACAGCATCCACAGCAGTTTAACATGAGCGGATATTCTGCTCCGAAACTGGAAACGGTACGTGTAGGGTTTATTGGTTTGGGAAATCGTGGTCCCGGTGCGGTATCGCGTATAGCAAACATAGAAGGTGTGGAAATTACCTCACTCTGCGATAAAAATCCGGCCGGGGTGGAACGGGCACAAAAGATTTTGGAAAACCGTGGACGGCCCAAAGCGAAAGAGTATTCCGGCAGTGAAGATGCCTGGAAAGAGTTATGCGAAAGTCAGGACGTGGATTTGGTTTATATAGCCACACCGTGGAGCTTGCATACACCCATGTGTGTTTATGCCATGGAAAACGGCAAACATGCAGCCACAGAAGTTCCGGCAGCAGTTACGGTTGAAGAAGCCTGGCAACTGGTTGAAACCTCGGAACGAACCAAAAAGCACTGTATGATGTTGGAAAATACCTGTTACGATTTTTTTGAATTACTTACGTTAAATATGGCGCGGCAGGGATTTTTCGGCGAAATTGTGCACACTGAAGGAGCTTACATTCACGATCTGCTAAAAAATAATTTTGGAAAAGATTCTTATTCCGATATGTGGCGGCTAAAAGAGAACCAACAGCGCAATGGCAGCTTGTATCCAACGCATGGCATCGGACCTGTTTGTCAGGTTTTGAATGTAAACCGTGGCGATAAACTGGATTACCTCACTTCCATGTCAACCAACGATTTCCAGATGGGGAAAATGGCCCGGGAGCTGGCTGCCGAAGATGGCTTTTTTGAATCGTTTGCCACCGACAGCTACCGCGGAAATATGAACACGACAACCATTCGCACGAACAAGGGAAAAACCATTATGATTCAGCACGATGTAACCAGTCCGCGGCCTTATTCGCGCATTCACCTGGTGAGCGGTACCGAAGGTTTTGCCCGCAAATACCCGCTGCCTGGTAAAATAGCCAAAGGCCACAGTTTCTTCGATGCCGATGAAATGAAAGCGCTGGAAGAACAATATACACCGGAAATAGTAAAACTGGTGGGCGATATGGCCAAACAAATTGGCGGACACGGCGGCATGGACTTCATGATGGACTGGCGCCTCATTGACTGCCTGCGCAACGGTATTCCACTCGACCAGGATGTTTACGACGCTGCCCTGTGGAGCGTGATTGCACCGTTGAGTGAATGGTCTGTAGCCAACCGTTCCAATTCCATTGAAATACCTGATTTCAGCAACGGCTCGTGGAAAACCAACGAACCGGTGGATGTGGAGCTGAAACGCGGAGGGACTACCGGAGTCAGAGTAGCGGCTGAAGCAGAAAGCCAGTTGAATGTTTAACTGATTTTCTGACACGATATAAAAAGAAAGCTATCCCGATTTCTCAGGATAGCTTCTTTTTTGTAAATCTATGAAAAAATTGAGCTATTTCTCTCCAATCAGCACACCTGAAATATTCCAGTGGCTGAAACTTCCGCCTTGCCTTTCTCCTATGGGAATGGCAATTTTCATTACATGTTTACCGGATTTCAGGTTTTTTAGCGGAATAAAAACCGGATTGGTTGCTTCTCCGGGGCACCAGCCCGAGCGGCTGTAGTCGCTGGAGGTTACTCCGTTCCAGAAGTTGCCCGATGCCGGATTGTATTTCCGGTACGAACCGCAATTGGCATTCCACGGGATGTAACTGTCCACAAACTTTTCGTTAATAAAAATTTCGTTCAGTTTTTGGTTGAACTCGTCGCCGCCGCCCCAGCCGCCGTGGCCGGTTGAAATGTAGCGAAGCGTAAGATTTTCAACTCCCTCCGGTACTTCAAAAGCAATTTCCAGCGAATCGTTTTCAAACATGGTTCCGTAATCCTGGCCGGCCATTTCCATAATGTTCAGCGTGTTGAACAAAGGATAAATCCAGGTCTCCTTTTCATCTTCCCGCTCACGAACTACCCGGCTTCCGGGGTAATATTTCAAATCGAGGCTTACTTTATGTCCGCCCTGGTCGTAGTTGCCAATGAAAATTCCAATCCAGACTTCGCCTTTGAGTAGCGGCAACAGTTCGGTAATATCTTGTTTGTAATAAGCTTTATCTTCCCATTCCTGACCATAAACCTGCACCTGTTCGTTGAAATGATTTACCCCGAACGGCGTAAAAAAGCGCACCAGCTCAATTGCCGGGGCAAAATCGGGTGTGGTCACGGTTCCAGGGTAACTTTTTCCGTTGGCCGCCTGAAAAGCAGGGACGGTTTCCACACCGTTTTCCAGCGCATGAAAAAACGATTTTTCTTTGTTTTCAGGAATAATAAAAACCGTTCCGGTACGGTCGTAGGCATCGCCGTTGGAATATTGTTCCAGTTCGGCAAAAACCAGGTAATCGGAAGTCACTTCCGGCAGTTTTACTTTTTTTGCAATGATAGTTCCGCCGGCATATTTGTAGGTTTTATTGAGTTGAATGCCTTCCGGATTTTCAATGGGATTTCCCCAACTGATTTGCTCGTCGTTGAAAACCTCAATTGTTGTAATAAAACTGCCGGTGAGCAAATGCCGGTACAACGCGGCATCCACCTTTTCTCCCGGATTTTCCGGGAGAATGGGTTTGGCATCCCGTTTTTTAATTTTTTCAACGTGGGTGGTCACCAACCCAAAATTGTTGTTGCGCACCACTTTTATCACCAGACCGTCAACAATGCCGTGGCTCATCAGCGGCGTACCTTTTACATTCAGTTCGGTAGTGTACCATATTTCGATGGAATTGGACCGCAGCGAACCTTTTACCTTTTTACAGGTGTAACCCATAATTTCTTCCGTTTCGCCGGTTTCCTCCAATACCGGGTATTCGGAAAAAGGAGTTTCAGTATAAATCCGCCGCCCGTCGAAAAGGTCAGCAACCTGGTAAGTAAGTTTTTTATTGAAGTCGATGTAACCGACTTCTTCCGGAGTTTGCGGGATTAATTCCATACCGGTGCTTTCGGAGAAAGATTTGGAAGCTTCAGAATTTGCCACCACAACGGTACTTCCGCCTCTATTCCTAATTTCGCCGTTTACAAGGGTTTGGTAGGTGATTTTAATCTGGGGATTATTGCCAATTGCTTCATATTTGCAATGTAATATCAGCACTGCTATCAAAAGAAAAAACCGGATAGTGTACATTTTCTTTTTATTATTCCAAATGATAATTTTACAGAAATTCAAAATAAAAAATAGCCGAAAAGAAAATTATTCCGGCTATTTTTTTCAACATTAAATATCACTTTTGTCTGATGTGCAAAATCTGATCAATTTTAAACAGATATAGACTATTTAACATCCCAGAAAAGCTTGGTATTAAGATTATCCTGGCTTCTGACGATATCGTAGTTTTCTGTGTTATAAATCTGCTCGCTGCCGGCATACAACCATCTTGCAGGAGGTTGTGTCTGTGTATCGGTATTGTCGGTCCAAAAATTAAGCACAGGAAGTTTTAACCTGCGATACTCTGCCCAACTGTCTTGTGACTGGATTACATTAAAATTAATCCATTTCTGAGTAGCTATAAGATTTAACTTAGCAGCGGAATTTGGCGCTGAATCCCAACTGATGCCTGAGTCTGCAAGGTAAGTATCAATCTCTGCTTCAGTGACTTCTTCCGGAGCAGGAACCGTATTGTCATTGCTGATAGTCCTTACCTGGAAGTAAAAATTAATTGAACTTGCAACCCCTTTCTCGTAGGCAGCTTTTGCTGCAGCATCATTACCTGCTGCAAGAAATGTTTCGGCTGCAATAAAATTGGTTTCAGATGCATTCATTAATACTCCCGGAAAAAACTCGTTACGGCTGAATGTAGATCGATTATACAATGAAATAGTTCCGGCTTGAATCAAAGCTTCCTGTTCAGCCGCAAGAGCCAACGGGTCAAGCCCAAGATAAACGCCTTCAGCATTTTCTCCTGGTTCAAACATTACCCTTAAACGTGGGTCATTGTTTTGTAACATGTGATCAATCATCACTTTACTTGCCAGATTACCGTTCCAGTCTTCAAGCCCTGTCCTGAAGTTCCTTGAATGGATAGGTGTGCTCAAATCATGCACATTAATCTGTACATTAAAATTGTTTTCAGAAATATAATTATCCGGATTGGCCAGAATTTCAGCCCTTTCCGTCGCAGCCCTTGCCTGGAATGCTGCAGCGCCTGAAACACGGGTAAGCATTCTAAGTCTTAAAGAATTGCAATACCTCTTCCATTTATCAATATTACCTTTGTTGACAATATCCTGAGTATTAAAGCCCACCTGAATTCCGGGATTTATGCTTATTGTATTCAATTCGGCCGATAGTGCTTTGAGCTCATCAAGCATAGTTGTATAGATTGACTCTGCCGAATCATACTCCGGGTAAGACATATTGTAATTGCCGCCATTAGCACTCATCATGCCAGCTTTCGACCATGGAATAGCGCCATGGAGGTCAACAACTCGCTGTGTATGATCGTAAAAGTAAATTTTTGCGGCAATCATGTAAATCCTTTTAAGCGCTTGTTCTTCAGCAGATGAATTGTTATAAATATTTTCAAGTTCCCTGTATTGTGAAAGGAAACCATAAAAATTATTCCAACGATCCTGAATAGCAGCAGCTCCCGGACGGTATTGTGCATTAACGTTAACCCAGCCAACGGCCTGGGTATATCGGTTAGATGTAATGCGCCTGACAACAAAATAATCCCAGTAATCAGGGACTACCCATGTAACATTTGCCTGCATAAAACCGGTAAACTGCTTTTCAACAGTAGTAGCAGAAATTTTCGACGGATCTGTGTATGCATTTTCAAATTCAGTTTTATTACATGCAGATATTATAAAAAGCGTCGATATCAATATCAAAATTATTTTTTTCATTTTTTACAACTTTAATAGTTTAAACTACCAGATTAGAAACTGAGCCTCAGTGATGCTCCAAAAGTTCTTGTAGCAGGGTTGGTACCTGCATTATTGATCTGCTGATGCCACCTCGATCCTGCAGTAAGCTGTTCAGGATCCAAGTGTTTCAAAGTCCTGTAAACAAAGAAGAGGTTTCTTCCAAACGCAGATACCTGCACATTACTCATCCCAAATTTGGTTACAAATGTTTTTGGCAAACTGTAACTTAAGGATATTTCCCTCATTTTTACATAGTTGTTTTCCTCGATAAACAATTCATAACGGGTCCAGGGACTGTATTGAGGACCACCCCATCCATAATTACGAAGCCAGTAATCTATATTGGTAGCAATATAATCGTTGGGCGATCCATCCAGTTTTACACCCGGAAGCACCAAACCATCGTGATAAACCTTTTCTCCGTTTGGTCCGGATGTACCATCAGTAAGAATTCTTCTTCCATCCGAAACATAGTAACTTGAACCACCATGTTCTTTATCCATCCATTCAAGACTTTCCTCAGTCAAACCACGACTGATCATCCAGTTGATACCGGTAGGCATAACATGACCACCATAACGAAAATCCAAGACGGCATCCAAAGTAATGTTCTTATAGGTAAAACTGTTGATAAATCCACCTATTGCTTTTGGCATTGCATTACCAACTTTAATCCAGTTATCCGGATCAACCCTGTATAATCCATTTGTATCAACAAGTGGCTGGCCGTTTACCTGGATTACCGGACGAGCATAGAGATCACCCATTGGTTGCCCAACTATAGATCTGAGTTGAGCTGCACTACCATCATAATCGGCATGTAACAGTTCATCAGCACCATCAGTTAACTTCTCAATAATGTTGACGTTATTGGAAACATTCAGGATTGTATTCCATTTAAATAATGCTGTCTGAACCGGTGTTGCAGTAATGGCAAGTTCGACACCTTTATTCCGCATTGTACCAATATTGGTAAGAACTGAGGTTGCTCCACTACTGGCAGGAAGGGTCAGGGGCAGAATCTGGTCCTGAATCTGTCCGTTATAATATGCAAGGTCGAATCCCAGCCTGTGATTTAGGAATCTCATTTCAAGACCAAATTCAACTTCATGCTTCTCTTCAGGTTTGATTCCATCATTTCCGAAAGCCAGTGGCAATGTAGTGTATAACACCGGCCTGCCACCAACTGACTGAACACCAAGGGTGTTTTGGTTATAGGCAATATTTGCTCTGTAAATGTCGGGATAGTTACCTACAACACCCCATGAAGCCCTTAATTTTCCAAAATTAATGAAACTGGGCATGTTTAAAGCTTCGCTGAAAATAAAGCCACTGTTTACTGAAGGATAAATAAATGCATTGTTATTGGGATGCATGGTTGAAGTACGGTCTCTTCTGATTGTTGCTTCTGCAAACAGATAAGAGCGATAATCAAAGTTTACTGTACCAAGCATGGCATCTTTTACCAAAAACTGTCGTGATGAACTACTGTTTGGTGTATTGGTTGAGGCAGCAATGTCAAACAGATTTTCGGTACTCAAACCACCATTGGTTGAACGACCCAATCTTGAGATGATATCTTTCTGCGCTGTATAACCAACAGTAGCTGAAAACCCAAAATCAGGAGTAAGATTTTTATTGTAAGTCAACAAAATATCCCCATAAAGAATATTGCTGTTTATTGAACCCATTGAAAACCATCCTGAGTTGCCGAATGTGAGCGGAATTGCGTTATGCTCAAATTCTTCAGTTCTTTCTGCAGTCAGGTCGGTTGCAAATCGTCCCCTCAATTTAAGATCCTCATAAATTTGCCAGGTATTGGTAATGTTTGCAATTAAACGGTTACTGTATTCTTCTGATTGTCTTTTATGCAATGACCAGACATAATCTGCAATGTCGGTACGTAATCCATTCACCCGTATATTTTCATCAGGAGTTAAACTCTGATTGGTTGCTGTTACGTACCTGTAACCGAGGCTTGTCTGGTACTTGTTTAAATACCATTCAGCATTGTCAAACCGTGGCATCATACCTCCAAAGTTATTGATCATACGGTCAGTAGAAAACGGGCGGTTTTTTGTGTATTGATTAATGTAATTCACAACTACGTCAACCGTATAATTTTTTCCTAAATAGAACGATGAATTAATATTGGCAATATTTCTTTCATTTTTCGAGAAAAGGCTGACTCCTTCATTATCCTGTCGGGTTAATGAAATCCTGCTATTGGAATTATCTCCACCGATTGATAATGCAACAGTTGTAGCAGCAGTTACAGCTTGCTGATACAAACCGGCATAATTTTTTTCCTGGGCTTCATAAGGCCTGATAACTCCATCCCATCCAATGGTAGGATTACCATCGAATTTCGGTCCATAATTAACATTGGTATAAACCACCATCCTGGCATCATTTGTACCATCGCCGTTCGAATCATAATACAACCATCCATCATCATCTTGTCCTGCGTTTGCAAAAGTATTCGGATATCCGGTGCCTCTGACATTTTGAAATCGAGGCATATAGGCAACATTGTCAACTGCATACGAAGTAAACACATCAACCTTGAAGCCCTTAACACCCTTACCACTTTTTGTAGTAATAAGAACAACTCCATTTACTGCCTCCGAACCATATAAGGCTGCTGCCGAAGCGCCTTTCAAAATCGAGATACTCTCGATGTCTTCCGGGTTTATGTCTAGCAATCCGTTCCCCCTGATTCTTTGGTCATTCCAGTAATTATTGTTCTCTACCTCGCCATCTCTGATAGGCATACCATTAACAACAATCAGGGGTTGACTTCGTCCTGTAATTGAATTGACCCCACGAATGTTTATGTTGACTGCACTTGTAGCCCCTCCGGGAGCAGATGCAATCCTTAATCCGGGTGCTTTTCCATAAAGTGCCGAACCAAAGTTGGTTGGGCTGACTTTGGTCAGTTCAGCAGACTGAATTGTGCTCATCGAATATCCAAGCGCTTTTCTTTCTCTGGAAATTCCCATAGCGGTTACCACTACTTCATCGAGACCAATGGCGTCAATGGTCATGGTAACATTCACTGTAATGCGGTTGTTTATTGGTTCTTCAACGGTAGTCATACCTACAAATGAAAAAACCAAAACTGCATTTCCCGAAGAAACATTTAACGTGTAATTACCATCAACATTGGTAACTGTTCCGTTTGCCGTTCCTTTTTCAATTACTGTGGCGCCGGGAATCCCGACACCCTCTGCATCAATAACATTTCCTGTTACTGCCTGCTGTGCCATTGCTCCTGCTACCAGGGCAAAGCACATGGTAAGTGTTAATAAAATCTTTCGCATAGATTTTTAATTTAAATTAGAAATTAGACTCTCTCTTTTTCATTGCTCATATATATTAACTGTATAAATTACTAAAAAGCTTTTGATATAACATGGCCGTAACACCCAACAACCCGGATTGTTCCCAAATTTCAGAAACCACAATTTTTGTATTGGCATAAATTTGTTCCAGGCAAAATTTATTAAGCGATTGTTGAATGGAAGTAAGTACAAACTGGTTGGCTGCTGAAATGGGTCCGCCAAGCACAATTATATCTGGGTTTAAAAGCTGAAGTGTCACTGATAGTCCTTTGCCCAGCGCCAGTCCAACCTGATGCAGCAGGTGGATGGAGAATTCATCGCCTGATCTGGCTGCGCTAATTACATCTTCGTGTTTTAAAGCTTCAGGATTATTTTTAAACTGCCCGGTGAGTTGGGAAATTCTGTTCTCCTTTATTCCCTTTTTAGCTTCACGCTCTAAAACGTATGCCGAGGCAACGGTTTCAAGGCAGCCTCGTTTTCCGCATATACAAAGGTTTCCGTCTTCAACCAGTTGAATGTGCGAGAGTTCTCCGGCAAACCCGTTGGCTCCGTTATACAATTTTCCATCAATAATAATTCCCAGGCCAACTCCGTAACTCCAGGTAACCACGATGGCGTTTTTATGCCCTTTTGCAGCTCCAAAAATATATTCGCCATAAGCCTGCATCCGGGCATCGTTATTTATATAAACCAATTTGCCGAATTTATCTTCGAGGCGTTTTTTTACGTTTTGACAGGCTTTGTTTTTTATGGTAAAGTTAATTCCCTGAACTTCATCAATCAACCCGGGCATTGTAATACCAACCCCCAAAATTCGCTTTTCGTCAATTTTATTATCTTTTATCAGATGTTTGGAATGTTGATAAATTTTATCCACCAGTTGATCGTCATCTATTGACGTTTCAAATTTAACAAGTGGTGTAACTGCCTGGTTGTTTGAATTGTATATGATTATTTTGGCGCGGTATCTTTCGATTTCACATGCGATAATAAATATTGAATTGTTTGACAGCCCAAAAAGTGTGGGTTTTCTTCCTCCGCGCGATTCTCCTGTACCTCGTGGTTCAATATAATTTAATTCGGTAAGTTCATTTAGCAGCGAAATTGCCGTAGGAAGGCTAACTCCAATACGTTTACTTATTATTGGCCCCGAAAGTGTTTCGTGTTTGTACAACAGGTTTAGTATTTTCTTTTTTTGCTGATATTTTTTCAGCAGGGTACCTGTTAGTTCACTTTTTTTAATATCGCCATTTATTATCATAGCACTCGTTGTAAAAACTGGTGCAAGTTAAAGAAAGAATTTCGTTAAATGCAAATAATTATTAAAAAATTTTAAAAAGAATTTCGTTTTTGCAAAATGGAATATGAAATTTTGAGTATTTCCGAAAAAAAATAAGTAAGACAGATTAGTCTGTAATTCATTTCTACACGTTTGAATCCAAATCATATCCATTCTTTGTTAATTTTGACTTTAACGAACCCAAAAAAATAATAGCTTTGACTTCATAATTAAGTTTTATCAAAATGAAACAGGTAAATAAATCAATTCTGATAGCTACAATTTTGGCTTTATTCTATTTTAATGTACATGCTGATGTAAAACTTCCCAAAATATTCAGTTCCAACATGGTTTTGCAACAGGGCATTGAAATCCCGGTTTGGGGGTGGGCCGACCAGGGTGAGCGGATTTCCGTAACTTTTAACGGACAAACATTACGTACAAGAGCAAACAGAGAAGGAAATTGGAGAGTGAATTTGCCTGAACAAAATTATGGAGGACCTTATGATCTTATTATTAAAGGTAAAAATACCATAGAACTGCAAAATGTGATGGTAGGAGAGGTCTGGATTTGCTCAGGCCAGTCGAACATGCAATGGCGGGTTGATCAAAGCAACAATCCCGAAGAAGAAATTGCCGCTGCAAATTACCCGAAAATCAGGCTATTTACTGTTCCCCGAGCCGTTGCCCAATTTCCGCAGGAGAATATTTCCGAAGGAGAATGGGTGGAATGTTCGCCTGAAACCGTGGCCGGTTTTTCTGCTGTGGGTTATTTTTTTGGACGGGATTTGCATCAGGAACTGGATGTTCCCGTCGGTCTTATTCACACTTCCTGGGGAGGAACCGTTGCGGAAACCTGGATTAGTCCGAACACCATCAGCAATGATCCCGATTTCAGGGAAAAACTGATGGAGTTACAGCAGATGGATTTGGAAGGTTACCAAAAAACCCGGCTCGAACAGATTAAAGAAATGCTGGGTGGTGAAATACCAACTGAAGACAAAGGAATGGTTGACGGCGAACCGGTTTGGGCCGGACTCGATTACAGCGACGGTCACTGGCGAAGCATCAAAACACCCATGTACTGGGAAAACCAGGGTTATATTGATATTGACGGGATTGGCTGGTACAGAAAGGAAATACAACTGAATGAAGAACAAACCAATGCCAATCTTACCCTTCATTTGGGAAAAGTGGATGATTCGGACATTACCTTTATTAATGGAATTGAAATTGGCCGCACGGAAAACAAATACAACGAAGACCGCATTTACACCATCGATAAAAAATACCTGAACCCGGGCAGAAATATGATCGTGGTAAGGGTGCACGACACCGGCGGGAATGGAGGCATCTGGGGTGACCCGCAAAATCAGTTTCTGGCCATTGGAAACGAAAAAATGGACATTTCCGGTGACTGGAAATTTCGGATTTCAAAAGCCGAAGTCAGATCGGTAAATGTTGGGCCAAACTCCTACCCTTCCTTACTGTTTAATGCGATGATTAACCCGCTGATTTCTTACGGAATAAAAGGCGCCATCTGGTACCAGGGCGAATCGAACGCCGGGCGGGCCAAACAATACCAGCGTGTTTTTCCGTCGCTCATAACCGACTGGCGCAACCACTGGCAGCAGGGCGACTTTCCGTTTTTGTTTGTTTCTCTGGCCAATTATACGCAGCCACCGCAAGAACCCGGCGAAAGCAACTGGGCCGAACTGCGCGAGGCACAAACCAAAACACTTTCGCTGCCCAACACCGGAATGGCGCTGGCCATAGACATTGGCGAGGCCGATGACATTCATCCGCGCAACAAACAGGATGTAGGAAAACGTCTGGCGCTGAATGCTTTTAAAATTGCCTACGGAAAAGATGTGGTACATTCCGGCCCCATGTACGAATCCATTGAGTTTAAAGAAGGAAAAGCATACATTTCATTCTCTGAAACAGGTTCGGGACTGGCAGTGAAAGACCGTTACGGATACCTGAAAGGGTTTACCGTTGCAGGCCCCGACCGGAAATTCCGCTGGGCAAAAGCCGAGCTGGTTGACCACGAAACAGTAGTGGTTTATTCCAAAGAAGTTCCGAATCCGGTTTCTGTTCGCTTCGGCTGGGCCAACAACCCCGACGATGTGAACCTGTACAACAGGGAAGGACTACCGGCCAATCCGTTCCGTACCGACAACTGGCCCGGAATTACGAAATAAATTTTAATTTGATTTAGTAATGAGAATACTGATATTATCTGTTTTTTACCTTTTTCTGGCAAGTTGCACATTCAAAGGAAACGTGGAATCCAAAGAATACAAAACCGTTTCTACGGAAGAAGACAAAAAAATTCTGGAGCAGATTTTTGAATTGTTTGCAGAAGATACAAATTCACCCACTTCTATTTTAATAGTGAAACTGGGTACTTATTTTATGGAAACCCCTTATGTGGCGCACACTTTGGAAGAAGGAGATGAGGAGCAACTGGTAGTGAATCTGCGTGGACTGGACTGCACCACATTGGCAGAAAACTGCCTTGCAATTGCCAAAACCATTCAAAGCGGCGAACATACGTTTGATCAATTTACCAAAGAGCTAAAAAACGTACGGTACCGCAGCGGAAAAATTGACGGTTACCCGTCGCGCCTGCATTACACCGCCGACTGGATTTTCGATAATCAGCAAAAGAAACTGGTGCGAAACCTTTCTAAAGAAATCGGGGCCACTCCCTATCCAAAGGAAATCAATTTTATGAGCACCCATCCCGACAGCTACCGGCATCTGAAAGACAGCAGTCATCTGGTGGATATTATTGTACAAAAAGAAAAAGACATCAACTCTCGTCAGCATTTTTACATTCCCGAAGAAAAACTGGCCGAAGTGGAAGACCAGTTGATGGATGGCGACATTGTGGGCATAACCACCAGCGTAGAGGGACTCGACATTTCCCACATGGGAATCCTGGTACGCAAAGCCGGACGCATTCATTTGCTTCATGCCTCCTCAACGGCAGAAAAGGTGGTACTTTCAGATGAAACTTTGGAAGAATACCTGTTGAGCAGCAGATCGGCCACGGGAATTATGGTAGCCCGGCCGTTGTGAAAAAAATTCCATATTGTATTTAGGAATTATCAGAATAATTTGTTTATTTTTTTTTACTCAATTACAGACACTTAGCGGTTAAGTATAAAAATACTTCATTTTGCAGGGTTACCTTTAGACATTTTTTAGAATATTAATATATAGAGCATTCCAAAAAACACAAAATAATGGAAAGCATATTTCCCCAGGAAATTATCAGGAATTCTGCTGAAAACCATTTCTTTAAATTCAGCAGGAAAACAAGTATTATCTATTCTTTCACCATCGGGATATTGTCGCTTGCCATTGTGCTGCTTTTTATAGTTAAAACTGAAGTTACCGTTTTAAGCAGGGGACTTATCCGCTCTGCCGGAGAACCAGTTCCAATTACCTCTCCCGTTAATGCTGAAGTAATAGAGACCACAATAAAAGAAAATGGATTTGTAAATACAGGGGATACATTATTATGGTTGAACAAGGAAAAACACGAAGAACAAATTTTGCATTTACAAAATCTCATTAGTGAAAACAATGGATATTTGAATGATATAAGAACTCTTTTAGTAAACAGTTCCTTTTCTTCTGGATTAAAAACTGAACTTTTTAAGCGGATTTGTGACGAATACCGGCAAAAAATATCAGAATTCAATATAGAAATAGAACTTTTACAAAAAAACTACAATCGAACGCAAATGCTTTTCAATAAAAACGTTGTTCCACAAACAGAATTGGAAGACAAGGAATACGTATTAGCCAAAAAGTTAGAGGAGAAAGAAGTTTTTATAAAACTGAACATGAATAAATGGCAGCAACTTGCCAATGAGTATATACTTTTAAATAAAAAATATCAAAATGAAATTACTGGATTAAGGAAAGACATTGAAAACTACTATATTCTTGCTCCACATACAGGATATATTACAAATTACAGTGGCATTCTTCCGGGAAATTTTGTTACTCCCGGTCAGATTATTGGCGTTATAAGCCCATCCGACAGTCTGATTACAGAACATTTAATACCTCCGGAAGATATTGGCTATTTGAAAATTGGCATGCCTGCCATTTTTCAGGTCGATGCTTATAATTACAGTCAGTGGGGTTTTGCAACCGGTAACATCATCGAAATCTCCAAAGAAGTTTACATTATAGAAAACCGACCGTTTTTCAAAGTACGCTGTAAAATGAATGAGCAATATTTATCATTAAAAAACGGGTATAAGGGCGAACTAAAAAAGGGACTGACCACAACAACACGATTTAAAGTTACAGAGCGGACCATTGCCCAGCTTCTTTTTGACAAAGCAGATAACTGGCTAAATCCAAATGTTTTAAACGAATAAATAACATTCAAACCCATACCCATGAACATCAAAATCAAACAACATGACATTACTGATTGTGGGGCAGCATGCCTGACATCAGTAGCTGCTCACCACAAGCTGAATTTACCTGTTGCCAGAATCAGGCAATGGGCAGGTACCGATAAAAAAGGGACAACTGCCTGGGGGATTATTAAAGCAGCCGAAAAGATGGGCATGACTGCCAAAGGGGTAAAAGCACAACCGGAAGCGCTGGTCGAAATACCTTTACCGGCAATAGCTCATATAATTAAAAACGGCAAATTGCAGCACTACGTAGTGGTTTATAAAATTACTCCCGATTCTGTGGAAATAATGGATCCGGGTACAGGAAAGCTGAAAAAAGAATCCATTGAATCATTTACGAAGGAATGGACCGGGATTTTAATCCTGTTGTCACCTTCAGGTGAATTTGTACCCCGGAATGAAAAAGTATCGAATTTCAAAAGGTTCCGTTATTTACTGTTTCCACACCGGAAAATTTTAACTCAGGCTCTGTTTGGCGCTGTCCTGTTCACTATCCTTGGCCTTTCAACCTCTGTTTATATTCAAAAAATTACCGATTATGTATTGGTAAACGGGAATAAGAACCTTCTTAATCTGCTCAGTATTTCAATGATTGTCATCTTGCTATTACAAATTTTTATCGGTAGCCTCCAAACCATATTTGTTCTAAAAACAGGCCAGCTTATCGATGCCCGGTTGATACTTGGTTACTACAAGCACCTTCTGAAATTACCACAACGTTTTTTCGACACCATGCGCACCGGGGAAATCGTATCGAGAATTAACGATGCCGTTAAAATAAGGGCTTTTATAAACGATACGATGATAACGCTTGTTGTCAATGTTTTTGTTGTATTTTTTGCCTTTTCCCTCATGTTTATTTATAATTGGAAACTTGCATTAATAATGTTGCTGGTTATTCCATTCTATCTTGTTTTATACATTATAACCAACCTGTTAAATAAAAAACGTGAACGAAAAATAATGGAAAAAGCTGCTGAATTGGAATCGCAGTTGGTAGAGTCACTCAATGCTGTAAAAACAATTAAACAGCTTGGCATAGAGAATTCTGCCAATTTGAAAACCGAAATTCGTTTTATCGATTTACTCCATTCGGCATACAAATCGGGCTTAAATTCAGTATTCTCAGGAAATTCATCCCTTTTTATCAGTCGTATTTTCACTATCATTTTATTGTGGGTTGGCAGCATTTTTGTCCTCAGCCAGGAGATAACACCGGGAGAACTGATGTCGTTTTACGCGTTAATCGGGTATTTTGCAGGACCGGTTTCCGGATTGATTGGGATGAACAAAACTTACCAGAATGCTTCCATTGCCGCTGATCGCCTTTTTGAAATCATGGATTTGGAACGTGAACCCGACGAAGACCTTGTGGATGCTGCAGAAACGACAGCAGGTGACATTTCGTTTCGGAAGGTTTCTTTCAGCTACGGCACCCGTACCGATGTTTTTGAAAATTTCAACCTTACTATCAGGGCCGGCGAAATAACGGCCATTGTCGGTGAAAGCGGCTCAGGCAAATCGACCATTGCAGCCTTGTTGCAAAAACTTTACCCGGTAAATGAAGGCGCCATATATATTGGAGACACGAATATTAAATATTTCAGAAACGAAAGTTTACGGAAACGGGTTGGTATTGTTCCGCAAAATCTCGATCTTTTTGCCGGCACGGTGGCAGAAAATATTGCTGCAGGAGAGTTTCAGCCGGACATGCCTAAAATCCTGGCCATATGCAAACAACTGGAAATGCTGGATTTTATTGAAAAACTGCCCAACGGCTTTAATACTTATGTGGGAGAACACGGCACCACTTTATCAGGCGGACAAAAACAAAGACTGGCCATTGCCCGAGCTTTATACCGCAATCCTGAAATACTGGTACTCGACGAAGCCACTTCCTCGCTTGATTCAGAAGCAGAACATCATGTTCAGCAAACCATACAACAACTGAAAAAAGAAGGTAAAACCATAATTGTCATTGCGCACAGGCTCGGTACAGTATTAAATGCCGATAAGATAGCTGTTTTAAAAAACGGAAAATTAACAGAAGAAGGCAATCATTGTAAGCTTTGGAGTAAAAAAGGCATTTATTATTCGATGTGGCAGAAACAAATACCGGTAACAGGTTCTCCTGAAACTTTCGAAAAGAAAAATCAGGAAGAGGAAGAAGGGAATAATCTTGAATCTCATACTTATTAATGTTGATACTTGTGTTTATAAATCTCAAATCTCCGGAATATGAAAGCGATAGAACAATTTGAACGGCTGAAAAAGATGAACAGACTGATTAAAAGTGAACGAACAGGCACACCGGAAGAATTTGCCGGTAAACTGGGCATTTGCCAGAGCCACCTGTTCAATCTGATTGAAGAACTGAAAATAATGGGCGCTCCCATCAGGTATTCACGCACCAGGCAGACCTACTTTTATACCACTGAATTTGAAATCAAACTTCAGTATTCCCTCTGTTTTGTAAAAAGCAACCAGTTAAAACAAATTTTTGGCGGAAATCAAATAAAAACCGTTTACTCCAATTTTTTTAGAGTGAAGGAAAATAATTTAGTTGTCGGGTTGCAACAAATCAACCTGTAATTAAAAATATTTATTCACGTTTAAAATTAAAAATTATGGAAAATTTATTAGATTTTAAAATGCCTGGTGTAATAGAACTAGGCAAGGAAGAACTGCAAGAAGTTGAAGGAGGAGGAATTCTCGCTGCTGTTGCAGGATTCGTTGGCGCAGCATTGTTGGGTGCTGCAACAGTTGAAGTTTTAATTGAAGGAAGTGCTCAATGTTGGGAGGATTTTAAAGAAGGTTATAGAAGTACACAATAATAAAAATGAAGATTATGGAATCAAATATTCATAGAAACAAAATCTTACTTTTGAAGGATAAAGAATTAAAGACTATAAATGGTGGTGGGGAAGTCTGGAAATGGCTTGGAAAATTAACAGGATATGTAAAGAATGGAGCAGAAAGTTTAGCCGAGTGGTTAATTGATAATGACGATGCACTTGAAGCTCCCCGACCATATGGTATGTATTAACAAATGAATATTATAAAAGGAGTTAATGTGATTTAACTCCTTTTTAAAGGTATGTTGTTGTTTGAATTATTTAGTGGTCATTTATAAATATGTATTAAAATTTGAATACATATTATACAATAAAATAATATTTATGCTATACTATTTGTCGCACTATTTATAAAACAATGATTACACAATTAAGTATTTATAAGAGCAAAATGTTATTTTTAAAGGGAAAAGAATTCAAAACGTTAAATGGTTGCGAAGAAGTCAGAAAATGGTTTTAAAAAGTAAATGGACATATCAAGAATGCGGAAGTAGATTGCTAAGAAAATTGGACTAAGATGCCTGCCATGCCATATTGATTGGTCTTACAGTTGCTAACGTCAAACTGGTTTTGGATGTTTGTAGATGTTTTTGCAAAAACTATTTAAATTATTTAGGATTAATTTCTGGAAAACAGCAAATTTTAGTGATGAATAAGAAGTTGACAAAACAAAATGAGATTGATATTAAAGTTACAAAGATTCTATATTTTTTAATACGTGTACCATTCTTTAAATTTATATTACTTTTTCTTTTAATCACCCTATGTTTTGGTGTAATTACCTATTTTTTGCCCAATAATTTAACAAGTAAAACTTCAGGCAAGGGTTTAGAATCAATTACTGAACAATTCATATTTGGAGTCTTGATTGTACCCTTTATTGAAACACTACTATTCCAATCCTTAATAATTACAATAATCTGTAAAATTGTAAAAAGACCGAGATTTAATATAATTCCAGCCCTGGCAATATCAGCGATAGCATTTGGTTTAAATCATAGTTATAATTTGGCTTATTTTATTTACACACTTACAATTGGTTTTTTTTAGCAATCAGACCGCATTTGCTATAGCCGATGTTTTGGTGTCGTTTTTTTTTTACGCAGACATTGGTTTCACATTAATTTGTCCACCAATAGCTTTTAGCACTTTCATTATTGTTTCGAATTGTGGTTTTGCTCCGTCAGACAATGCTTTGTAAAGACTTGGTCTGCTCATTCCGGTTTTCTCTGCAATTTTTGTCATTCCGATTGCCTTTGCAATGTGTCCGATTGCAACTATCAAGTCAGAGCTGTCTCCATCTTCGAGAACTGTATTCAAATATTCAGCAATCATTTCTTCGCTATCTAAATAGTCTGCTATGTCAAATTTTGATGTTTCCATATCAATCATTTTTTAATCTGTTCCAAATTTTTTTCGCCTTTTCGATGTCCTTTTCTTGAGTCGATTTATCTCCACCAATTAAAAGAATTACGATTTTGTTTTCTTTTTCTTTAAAATACACTCGGTAGCCTTTAGCGTAGTGTATCCTCATTTCGCTAATTCCGTCTCCGACAGGGTTACAATCTCCGAAGTGTTCATCTGTTTCAATTTTTTGTATTCGGAAAAGTATTTTAGATTTTGCCCGAAGGTCTTTCAGCTTTCTAATCCACTTATCAAATTCAGATGTTTTTTCGGTAATTATCATTATGAACTGTATTCACTTAGATACAAATATAGTGAATATTTTAGTTTTTAAAAGTAATTTGGGTTTATTCTAGAAGTTCGTCTTAAACTTTTGCAAAAAAGACCCGGAACACACGGGAGTTGAAGAACTCAGGGCCTATTTTCAAAGTATGCTCACCGACGGGAATCACAAACCGGGCAGTGTAAAAATGGGTTATTTCGCCCTGAGGTTTCTTTT
>JAHYIT010000269.1 GCA_019429205.1 Mariniphaga sp.
TGTATACATCAATATCTGAAACACTTCACCAGGGAATCTCCTTTAATTAAAAATGACTCTTCTGACTTTTCATCCGCGTGCTCGTGGCAACTTGCGTATTAGTAGAACGTGTTTTCAGATTAATAATCACTATTGACCGACAAAAACTCAATATTTGTCGATTTTGTTTTCATATCATTAATATTCAGCTACTTACAAATTTGCTTTCTGTTTTTAAAAAACCTATCCCCCATTAAAAGAGGGCCATTTGTACGGTTGCAGGGCTCTTGTTGCGGCTTGTCCTGCGTTTGGTGTATGCGCGTCTGCCCTCGGTTACTACCCAAATCAGGTCTAAATGGCTTATCAGGTGTATACGTATGAGTGCTGCTACAGTCGAAAATGCTTTTTTGCTTTTCGATAATACCCTGATTACATTGAGCAACAAGTGGGCTATGAGCGTACACCAAATCTGCGTTTTTATGCCATTTTCCGTGTCCGAATAGAAAAAATGCAACTGAAAATTCTGTTTCATTTTTTTGAACGTCGTTTCTATTGTCCATCTATATTTATAAATCAAGGCGACTTCTTCCGCCGTTATATCCCAATTGTTCGTGATGAATTTGTATTTTCGCCCCTGTTCGTCCCGATAGTAAACCAATCGAAGGCAAAGTGTCTTTTCCTGTTTCTCCTTTTTATATTTCAGGTGGATATGGTCAACCCGGTACACCCCATGTTCATCTTTGCCAAGCGGTTTTTCAAAAAGGGTTTCCTGGACTTCGGCCTTGGCATTATCTTTCAACCGGCACACGAAATAGACCTGTTCATCTGTCCATTCTGCAAACTGCCTGTAATAGTTATAGGCTTTGTCGAAGACCAACATGCTGCCTTTTGACGGGTTCAAATGCTGTAAAAACTTCTTATCGTGCATTTTTGCCTCGCTGATTTTGGCAAATACTGCCGTGTCCGCGTGTACATCGGTCAGCATGTGCACTTTCAAGCCCCCTTTTTTCTTACCGTCGCCTTTCGGATTACGGCCAACGCCTTTCATCACGTCCGAAAACAGCGTTATGGTGGTCGAATCGAAGGCATAAAACTTCTCAAAACTTATCTTTTCTTTTCGGCTGACCGATAAAAGCGGCTCAAAATATTTTATCAACGCGAAATAATACAGTTTGAAAACTTCGTTGTCGCGGTCGCGCAAAGCGTCCCCTGCCGTACTTTTGGACGGTGCACAGTCCATCCCAAGATAATTTAGCTTTCCTGCCAAAGCCCGCATACTATCACATACTTCGCCCATCGAATCGCAGCGGGAAAATATCCCGAACAGCATCACGACCAACTGTTCCCACGAAAAAAATGATTTATAATAGCGGTCGCTGCCGCGTTGCCCCACCAAAAAGTCGAACTGCTCTCTCGGAAGAATTTTCATAACCTGTTTGAAAATCGGCTGACCGACTAAATTCTTTGTTGTATCTTTGCTCATGTTGCAGTTTTTTTATAGCAAAACAAACTTACAACATGGGGGCGAAACCTTACGGAAGTAGCCCCATTTTTACTGAAATTTTATCCGGTCAGTAGTGATTTTAATACTTTAGGCAATGATTAAAACTATTTCTAAAATCCTCGTAGGAGTATTCTTGCTCTCCACTCCTAATTTTTCTATTTGTCAGAAGTTACCTGTTCTGAACATAGAGGATGCCTATAAAAAACAGGAACCTATTAATTCAAATGAGTTCATTGCTTCTATAAAATATCACTATTATCCGATTAATAATTTAGATTCACCATTTGCCGTTGTATTTATCTGATTATCAATGATCATTTTTTTACTTTCATAAATTACCCCCCTACATTTTAAAGGATAATTGTAAGCCTGGGGGGATTGGTTTATTCTTAAAATTTCTTTTTGTGCTGCGGAGCAGTTCATTTACATCAAGCATACTGATTAAGTGTATCCGTACTAATGAAGCCACTACCGAGAAGGCTTTCTTCGCCTGTGCGATTTTTTGTGTTACAGTCAATAGCAACTGGGCTATCAATGTACACCAGACCTGAGTATAGATTGCATTTTCGTTCTCACCGTAAAAGTAATGTAACTGAAAGTTCTGCTTCATTTTTTTGAACAGCAATTCAATGCCCCATCTTTTTTTATAAAGAAAAGCTACTTCTTCCGCCTCAATATCAAAATTATTGGTCAAAAATTCATAATATCGATTCTTATCGTCCTGATACCGGACTCTTCTCAAGCGGAGCTTTCTGGTTTCTTTCAAATTTTTCTTTCCCTGCTCATCCTCTGGATTATATTCCAGTTCAATAATCTCATCGCTCAGAACCTTTGCTTGTCCTTTTTTTCGATAATGTGTCCGTTTAACTTCTATAACCTCAAACACTGCATTCTTCTTCATGCGAGTGACAAAATATACCTGCTTCTCGGTCCACAATGCAAACTGTTGATAATAGTTATACGCCCGGTCAAAGACAACCATACTATGCGAGATCAATTCCAGACTTTTAAGAAAGTTCTGATCATGTACCTTGGCTGCAGTGATTTTAATAAACCTCCCAACCGATTGAACCGCATCAATGAGCATATGTACCTTCAGTCCGCCTTTTTTCTTACCATCTCCAATTGGATTACGCCCGACTCCTTTAAGTATATCACTAAAGAGCCTTATGGTTGTAGAATCTATTAAAAGTACTTCTTTGAATGTTAATCCATAAGTTCGGCTGTCCG
>JAHYIT010000270.1 GCA_019429205.1 Mariniphaga sp.
TCTGTTGGTTGTCGGCAGGAAATACACCCGACACGATGTTGGCTGAGGTGATGGCGTGAGGTCCATAATCATCCTCACCATACGCTGCACCATCAAATAAAACCTGTCCGGAAGCTTGTTTGTAAATAAGATTCCCCAGCCCGTCGGGGTCATACTGATACGCTCCCCCCGTTCGGTTAAGGCAGCGCCTTAGCCGAACATATTTTAAGTGGCTTGTGCCTCTATAACCTATGCTGTTTTCCATGTCAAATCAAGTTTTATAACATCCAATACATTTTCCAGCTCAGCGTAATTCCTGGCACTTGAATACAAGTAATCTTCCGGTCTGGTTACAATGCCGGCATTTACCGGATTGTTGTGAATAACGTAAGCAAAAAGATTTAGTCCTTTATTATTTTGACAATACCTGAAACTGTCAATTACAATGTCTCTGTAAATACGGCGTGTAAATATATCAACCCATCCTACGATCTGAAATGTCAGAAAATACAATGCTTGTCCGTCGCTTATTTTGTAACCGGTTTACAATCGTGCAAATTTTTGAGGTACAAATGTAACTTATTTCATAGTTGGCAGATGCATTTTTAAAAGGCTGTAGCCTTACAGGATACATTCGGCTAAGGCTGAGCCTTAGCCGAACCGAGGCAGCAAATCTCAGACATTTGATTTCAAAATCAGGTTGCAAGACGGAATTAATATGATATTTACCCATGTCCGGCAAATACAAAAGGTTTAGTGCAAGCCTATCCTTTGGTTTTAGGATGTCACAAATTGTGACATCCTGATTCATTGGGGGAAGGATACCTCAACACCGGCCTTAGTATATTATTAGTGATTTGGATTCAGCATTTTGAATATCAGTTATATAATTCTGGTTGCGGATTTGTGTTAAAAGAAAAATGATTTGAATTATGTCCTCGTTTCTTTCAAGGGTAATGAAATATCTGGTGTCTGTATTCACTACCTGAATACTGGTTACATCCTCTTCAATATCTAATATATTGTCGCCCGGAAGTAAATAATTTTGAATACCTGTCATAACCATAGAAGGGAAAATCTGCCTATTTTCGGCGATAATCTGGTCGAATAAATCCTCGGCAGTCACAATCATTTCATGAGCACAACGATTGAATTGCTTTATAGAGTCTTCCCATTCGTAATAGTGAAACCTTGAAAGAATAGCTTTTAGAGTTGGTAAGTTCGAGAAATTTTTCAAAAAATAATGTTTTTCCAGTTCACAGCCCGAGCCAAAAAAATGGAAATACTGTTCAACTGTGGGGTAAGAACATGTATCAGTAACAACATCAATGAAATCTCTGATAACTTTAGTTCCATTGTTATCTTGTGAAATTCCTGTCTTAAGAAAACCTAATAAAAATAAAAGTAAAAAACCTTTTAATATTTTCATATTTTCAATAATTGACTATAACTCTCAAGAACCCTAATCTATGAATATAGGTTTCTGACATATTATAAAACTTCAATAGACTTTCTTTGTTTACTTGTAAGCCAATACAACCACCGGTTCCGAATCTACCTCCATCAGGATGTATCTCAAATCCGCCAGTTCTTGCAGGAGGTAAACTAAATCTGGGTTCTAAGTCCCCATAAAATTTTACTTTAAACCTTTCATAAGAACTCGGACCACCTTCCTGAATGGATACTAAATCCCAATCTCCATTTGGAATTCGGCCACCAAAAACATCAGAAGACTTAGGATTTCTTCCACCAGACCAAGCACTCCATGTATCTCTGACTTGGTATGATCCGTCAGAAAAATAATCTCTCCATGTTAAAATGTCGCCATCATAATACAATTCAGAATCTTCGTAAAATGGTAGAATCTTAGATCGTTTTATGTTTCCAATGTTCAATTCTGCATTTGGTATGTGATGTGCTAATTTATTCCTACCATTTAAATTTGGCATTCCACTCCAAAAATCTTTATTATTTCGAGTGGCTGTAATGCCTCCGGATAACCCGCCCACAATTCCACCAGTCGCACCACTAATCCCACCAGTAATAAGGCCATCTTTAACTCCATTGAGAAATCCATTACCATTCATCCATGAATTTCCGGCACCTGAAATAAAACCACTTGTAAAGCCTGCAGTTGCACCCCAAACAGCTCCACTCATTGCTCCTGAAGCGGTTAAACCCATTGATACACTCAAAGCTCCTGCTGCATATGCCCCGGTAGCCCCTGATAAAGCTCCGATCCCTGCCGCAATAAAGAAATCACCAACATTGTTTATATTTCCACTTGCAGCTTGTATTCCGACATTAAACATCACTCCCACTGCAATTGCCATAAATAACCACTCCCCATCCGGATCCGTATAAACCAACGGATTATTCCACGCATAGCTATACCTGTTAAAACTCTGCGAGAAATCAGGAGACTGAATGAAATTATCGGGTGAGAGCATGCGGGAGACAATGGGGTCGTACATCCGGCCGTTCATGTTTATCAGTCCGAAGGCGTAAAGGTGCTCATGCCCTGTAAAACCGCGATCATAAAGCGGCGCAGGAGGTGTGCCGGTGAAAGCATCCCATGTTTGGGGGTTGCGTCTTGCCCCCCAGGCATCAAAACTCAATTCCTGCAGCAGGTTGCCATTTTCATCCGTTATGGTGTGCCAGGAGCCTAAATGATCTTTATGGATGTAGTGTATGCTTTCGCTTTCATCGGGATGGATCACATGCA
>JAHYIT010000271.1 GCA_019429205.1 Mariniphaga sp.
CAGTAAATCGTTTGCATGTAATAAAATACAATAAAAACCTTTTGCAACAAGACCTGTAAGCGCCTCAAAGAACTGACGGATGAATCAGGCGAGGCCGGAAAGTATTTGTTACGCAGAGTTGCCCACAAACTCTGAAAGAAAAAGAACAGGGTTTTGCGATATGGGCAAGCCTTTCGTTTTCCAACCTGCCGGGCGGCTATAATGTGCCTCGTTTCACTTTCCCAACATTTCCGGTATGATTTTACCAAAAGGGATTGGGAAATGCCAATTTCATTTCTCGTGATCTTGATAAACATAACTATTAATTATCAACGGGTTAACTTTAATGTTACCAATTTTCAGATTAGTTGTCTTTTAAACCAAAAAACCGTTTAAATCACTACGTTTGCACACCTTTTTAAAAGAAGTAAAAGTAGAAACAGTTTATATCAATATATTCGGATGATTACAGTTGCAGATTTAAAGATACAGTTTGGGAAAAGAGTGCTTTTTCAGGATGTGAACCTGAAATTTACGGCAGGAAACTGCTATGGTATTATCGGCGCAAACGGGGCAGGAAAATCAACTTTTTTAAAAGCCATTTCAGGAGAAATCGATTCTACGTCGGGAAATGTCAGTTTGGGTCCCGGCGAGCGGCTTTCAGTACTGAGCCAGGACCATTTTGCCTTTGATGAAGATTCGGTTATTCATGCCGTGATGAAAGGTCACTCAAAGCTTTGGAAAATAATGCAGGAAAAGGAAGTTTTGTATTCCAAACCCGATTTTTCGGATGAAGATGGGATGAAAGCTGCCGAACTTGAACAAATATTTGGAGAAATGGATGGCTGGAATGCCGAAAGCGATGCTGCTATTTTATTAAGCAACCTGGGAATAAACGAGAAATTTCATCAAACGCTGATGAAAGATATGAGCGGAAAACAGAAGGTGCGGATTTTACTGGCCCAGGCACTTTTTGGAAAACCGGACAATCTGCTGCTCGATGAACCTACAAACGATCTCGACCTGGAAACGGTTTCGTGGCTGGAAAATTACCTTTCGGATTATGAAAATACAGTGCTGGTGGTTTCGCACGACCGTCACTTTCTGGATGCAATCAGCACACATACGGTCGATATCGATTTCGGAAAAATAAAATTATTTGCCGGAAATTACAGTTTCTGGTACCAGAGCAGCCAGTTGGCATTGCGGCAGCAAAAAGCACAAAACAAAAAAGCCGAAGAGAAAAAAGCCGAATTGCAGGAGTTCATTTCACGATTCAGCGCAAACGTGAAAAAATCGAAGCAGGCCACCAGCCGCAAAAAAATGATTGAGAAGCTTAATATTGAAGAAATTGAACCGTCAACCCGAAAATACCCAGGCATTATTTTCACTCCGGAACGTGAAGCGGGCGATAAAATTCTCGATGTTCACGGTTTGAGTGCCAGCATTGATGGCACCGTGCTTTTTAAAGATGTTGAATTTGTGGCAAATAAAGGGGAAAAAATAATTTTTCTCTCGAAAGATCCCCGGGCAATGACGACACTTTTCGAAATCATCAACGGAAATCAACAAGCCGATTCGGGAACCTATCAATGGGGGCAAACCATTACATCAGCCTATTTACCCTTGGATAATGCTGATTTTTTCCGAAGCGATTTGAGCCTTTTTGACTGGTTTTGCCAGTTTACAACCGATACCACTGATTTTTACATCATGAGCTACCTGGGAAAAATGCTATTTGCCCGCGAAGAGGTGCATAAAAAAGTGGAAGTATTGTCGGGTGGTGAAAAAATGCGCTGCATGATTTCAAAAATGATGCTGCTCAACCCAAACGCATTAATTCTCGACACTCCTACCAATCACCTCGATTTGGAGTCGATTCAGGCTTTTAACAATAACCTTGTGAAATACCCGGGGAATGTTTTTATGTCGTCGCACGACCACGAATTTATACAATCCACCTGCAACCGCATCATTGAACTCACGCCAAACGGCATCATCGACAAATTGATGGAATATGATGACTATGTTTCAGATGACAGGATAAAGGAATTGAGGGAGAAAATGTACAGGTAAAACTGTTCATTGTTTTTATGGTTTGAATAACAGTAGGAATTGAATACTTTTTGTTTTCTTCTTCAATTCTGCAATTATTTGTTTTATTTTCTTTTACAAAGAAAGACATTTTTAAATTTGGCAATATTCGAAAACCTTCTGAATTGGAAAAGATTGTTCAATTGCTTGCCTGGCAAATTGGCAATGAGGTGAATATTTCAGAAGTGGCTAAATCGGCTGGCACAACATCAGAAACAGTAGAACGATATATTGATATTCTTGAAAAAGCTTATATTGTTTTCAGGCTTCCTTCTTTTGCCCGAAATGTCAGAAATGAAATTAAAAAGAATAATTCAAAGAGAAAATTACGAATCTTTTTTATTATGATAATCTAAAAGATAGGAGAAAAGAATTTATCTTTCAACTCCATCAGGCAAGTAAGCGTGAACTAAAGGCCCGGCGCGCCGGGATTTTACCGGCGCTGAAAGATGCCGGTTTCTAAAATTTACCGGCTGATTTTGTTTGAAATAAAAAACCACACATGGTTTCACTTCAAACCATGTGTGACTCGACCCAAAACCTAACGTGGTTTCAATCAAAACCACGTGTGATTCCAACCAAAACCACGTGTGGTTTTCACCGGAAGCACGCGTGGAATT
>JAHYIT010000272.1 GCA_019429205.1 Mariniphaga sp.
ATGGTGCATGGCGTGCTTGCAGAGCTCGAGCCAATATTCACTTTCATCAGCTTCTTTTGCGGCTATTTTCATTTTGTGAATAAAGTCGGCGTTGCTTTCACAATTCTGGGCTTCGCGGACATTTGCACCTATGGAGGTCCCCGCCTTTAATAACTGCCGGGCAATCACGTACTTTTTATCAGCCTCAAGCAATTCGCAAAAAGCAATAATAGCCAAAGCAAACTCAAAACTTAGGTTCAGTATCTTGTTTTCTTTCATTAGCTAATTATCACATTATCACATTAAAACTTAGGTTCAGTATCTTGTTTTCTTTCATTAGCTCAACAACTCATTAGCTCATTAGCTGATCATTTCCCGCGTTCAGTTCATTATCATGTTTCAGGATTTTTCCTTAAATCTCTTCTTTCAACTTTTTCCTGAATTCTGGTAAAATGCAATGAAAGTTTAAATAGAAAAAGATAAGACCCATAATCACTTAAACTGAACAATCTAATTTGTGGGATTTTATTTCGTTCAATTTTGTTACTTGGTAAGTTTAATAGCCTATCCAGAAAAACGATAGATTCTTCCAGAACCCCTGCCATCTCTGGTAAATAAAAAATTTGTGTAATGTGTTGTTTACGGATTGCCTCAGTATGAGACTGAATTTGGGCTGAAGTTTTACCAAGCTTATCTGCAAGCCTTTCACAATACTTCCGGAGGTTGAAAATTGGAGCATATACCACTTGACTGGGGAAAAAACGCGGGTTGTCTGGATCTATATCACAAGTATTGGAAATAATCATACACTTGCCTTTCCCGAGAGTAGTCTCAGGTAGATTAATTATCAGCATATCTTTTAGGCCATCTCCCTGATAAATAACTTCATTGTCAGTAAGGTAGTTTGTGTATAATCTGCTGTCAATGTTTTCAGGGAAATCACGCAGCCCTTCAAAAAGTGCCCTTTCTGAATCTGGTGATAAGTATTTAGGTAGATAAATTTTGATATCTTCAAAATTCATAAGAGATCCCAGAAGTTTTCGTTTACCATATCTATGATATCTCCGTCCAGTTGTTTGGATTGATCAATCAATTGTTTTGAGAATCTGACAATAATGTCAAGTTTTTCAAAATCTGTGTCAAGGTGGTAAGTCCCACGGTTGGTAAAATCTCCAGGATAGTTCCAGTTTGCAGGTTCACTCACATTTGCCTTGGTTTTTCTAACATCATTGGGTTTCATGGCAGGATCCGAATATTCAGCAATTTCGTAAGGTAACCCCATTACGCTTGTACTAATAACTGCAAATAAAACGATTTTTGAACCGGAAATGTTGGTTGTTGGCGTCATTTTTAATACTCGGGGTTTAATGTATTAAGAAAATCGTCGGTAAGTAACTGGAAAAACAATTCTTTTTCTTTTTCATGACCCTTTTGGATAATGGATTCCGTGTCTTGAAAAAAAACATCTAGGCCCTCAGTGCAATAGGTATCAATATCAATTACGGAACCTTCTTTCTCCGAAATTTTAACATTGTTTGCAATTTGAAGAAGGCTGGAAAAACTGCCTTGCTCTATTATGGTTCTTATTCCAGTATTAGGCTTTGCCATGTTTTCGTTTTCAAGACTAATCTTCAATTTAATGTTTTCAAAAATATCAGCTTCAAAAAAATTAATATACCTTATTCCAAGTCTTGAAATGCTTTTTATTATCCCGATTTTTTCTAAAATTTTCATCAAGGTCAAAAACTCCTGGGAAAATCTTTCCCAACCCCAATAGTGGGGATAAGAAGCAAGAGAAATTACATCAGGGCCGACCTGGCAGATAAAGTTTTCGTTTGACAACTTATAATGGGGTTTAAACTTAAGCCCTGGTTCAGCATTTCTTATTGTTTCTGGAATTTGAGTAATATCAAGGTTTTCAACCTTTGGGAAAACATTCTGCAGGGATTTGTAGATTAAACCAAACACTGCATTTGGATGTGTGTTTGTTAAAAACCTGATTTCAATCAATGACTCAACAATTGGGCAAGGATCAATTTTTTTTGGCAGGTTCATTTGCTTTTTTTTCAAATTTATGAAAAACCTTTTTATTAGTTGTCTAAAGTCGCCGATTAATTGAAGTAAAAACTATGTTTGGCTTCAGCCCGCCGCCCTGACGGGCGCTTTTTTGCATTTTCCCACCGCCAAATTTTCCCACCCGCTCCCTTTCAAGTCCCTTTCAAGTCCCATCCAACTCCCTTTCGGGTCTCATTGGGAAGGGCGAAGGTAGGGTGGGGGTAGGAGGACGGAACAAGGATAAAGTAGAAATTGAATGCGAATTAGAGCGAATTTATGCGAAGGATTTATCCACAGATGCACGCTGATGTTTCACTGATGGTCACTGATAAGATATCTGGGTGTATCAGTGTTTTTTATCAATGTTTATCAGTGGAGGAATGATAGATTACGCGGATTTTTGCGGATTTCACGGATTGTTTTTTGGAACACAGATTAGCTTCGCTGAGCTCCCTGCGGTCGGTTGGAGCGGGATTACACGGATTTTTTTGGAACACTGATTCGCCCCAATTCGCATAAATTCGCGTAAATTCGCGTTAATTCGCCCCAATTCGCATTAATCCGCATTTATTACATACCACTCATACGCCTTTTTAATCCCTTCTTGCAGCTCTACCTGTGGTTTCCAGCCCAGTGACTTTAACCTTCCTA
>JAHYIT010000082.1 GCA_019429205.1 Mariniphaga sp.
ACTGAAAAAAATCGCGAAGACGTTTTTTTGTTTTTTCTCGAAAATGGGTACCTCCAGTGGTTTGGATCAGAAAATGACATTACCGAAATTCTGAAACCTGAGATTTGGCAAAAATCGCTTTCAGATCACCTGTTTTTTGCCAGACTCACAAAGGTCTTAAAACAGCACACATTTGTATTGGACCGTTTTTTTTATCAGTTGGATTACAAATCAGCAATCACTTTTTTAATTAAAATCAGTCCTGAGTTAAAAAAAACAGAGGAAGATATTCTGTTATTAACTCAAAGCTTGCCGCGAAAATTACATCTGCTTTTCCTGCGGTTTTTATTTTTTGCTGCCACCGGCTATGAAACACAAGTTTTAGTTCAAATTGCCCGTCAGTTTTCATTGTCGCTTAAAAATATAACCCAAACTGTTCTATCCAAAGGTATAGTTGAAACCCGGAAACCTACTGGCTCAACTTCGCAAAAAAATGAAGAGCAGTTCGTCCGGCTTCAATCTCTTTTAACCGGTTTTTTTCGAAAGACTGAACTTTTTACAAAGGAAGAAAAGAGAATATTTACTGAAATTGTTTTAACTCCTTTTAAAAAGGATCAATTTGAAATTTCTGAATTAAAGGAAACAGAAAAAGAAATTGAACAAGTTTCTTTTTTTGAAAAAGAAGAAGGCGAAATTGCTGTTCAAAATGCCGGCCTGGTTTTGTTACATCCTTTTCTGGAATCATTTTTTAAGAACCTAAAATTATTAGATGAACATGGAAATATAACAGTCGCCAGGCGTCATCTGGCTGTACAAATGGTGCACTACCTGGCCACCGGGGAGGAAGATTTTTTTGAAAGCAACCTGGTTTTTTGCAAGTTTTTATGCGCAGTTCCGCTTGAAATTCCGGTACCACGCGAAAGCCTGCTCACAAAATCCGGAAAAAATGAAACCAACCAGCTTTTAAAAGAAGTAATCAAACACTGGTCTGCTTTAAAAAATACCTCCCCGGATGGCTTGCGTCAAATGTTTTTGCAACGCAGCGGTAAACTGATTCAAAAGGACAGAAACTTTAAGCTGATTGTAGAACGAAAAGCCCAGGATGTATTGATTGAAAAACTGAACTGGAATGTTTCAGTAATTAAGTTGCCCTGGAAAAGGGATTTGTTGTTTGTAGAATGGTAAACAATATGAAAACAAAAGCGGAAAAAAAATCTGGAAAAACGAGGGAAAACCGTCCATTTTTCTCACAAAATGGGTTTTTTAGTGTTCAGGCAAAATTGAATGTAGGAAAACCAGGAGACAAATTTGAGCAGGAAGCCGACAGAGTTGCAGAATCTGTTGTTAACCGACAGGCAGAAACTCCAACATTTTTTCCCCCGGCACAACCTTTAAATATTCAAAGCAAACCAATTGCTGAAACAATAACACCTTTGATACAAAAAGCTGAGGAAGAGGAGGTACAAACCAAATTAGAGATACAAAGGCAGGAAGAATTAGAGGTGGCTCAACCAAAACTGAAAATTCAACGTCAGGAAGAACAGGAAGAGATGCAAATGCAACCCATTAAGGAAGAAGAGAAGTTATTACAACCCAAAATGGAGAGTTTAACAGTAGGAAATTCTTCAACGACTGAACAAAAGTTAAAATCTTCCCGCGGGAATGGCAGTCGTTTGAACACTGAAACCCGCGCACAAATGGAACAAGGATTTGGTGCTGATTTTAGTGGGGTTAAAATTCATACTGATAATATGGCCGTTCAAATGAATGAAAATCTGGGAGCACAAGCTTTTACTTCCGGAAACGATATTTATTTTAACGAAGGGAAATACAACCCCAATTCCCAAAATGGTAAAAAACTGTTAGCGCATGAGTTAACGCATACTGTGCAGCAAGGTGGAATGGTAGCTCAAAATATGGTTCAAAAATGGCCCTGGAGTTTAACACTTGAACAACAAAAAGCAATATTCATGGGCAGAACTTACGGTCCGTTAACTATTACCAGGGGTGGTTCCGGAGCAGGTTTCGAAGCAGGTTACGATCCCCGGTCAAGACGTTTAAACATAACAGTAAGAGGGAAGATTCGCTTTGCCGATGGTTTATCGCGCAGTGGTGCCAGTTTTACTTCGCCAAATAGAAGCATGAGAAATGCTGGTATGATTCCGATATTAAACCGTTTACCAGCAAATGTTCAAGCAAGAGTATTGCCTTATTTTCAATTTAGCGAAGCCGAAAAACAAGTTCACATGGAACGTTTTACTCGTAATTTAAGAGTAGTTGAAGGTATATACCAAAATACAGGTATGTCATTTCGGGTAGCTGAAGCAGGGTGGGAGGATATTACTGCAAGTCCGAGGATTAATATTGATATTACCGAAGGTGAAGCTGTTCATCAGGTTGATAGACGTAGCTTTTTTGGAGTATCTTTCAATATTACTAATCCCCGAACAAGCGATCATATTCAGGTTGAAATTGTGAAGCAACCCAGTATGGGCGAGTACCGCGAAATAAGTCGGTTAATTGCTGAACACGATGCTTCTATAAATGTTACTCCCGGAATGGTTCGGGGTGTGCGCTCTTCGCAGGGAAATGACAGGGGGGCAAGAGGGGCAGCTCCCGAAGGCTTCAATAATTTAATGTCGTTAAGAAGCAATGCGGTTGATGCATTGGGAGATTTGAATTATAGTCACTCCGTGTTCTTCGAAAACAATTCTGCTGAATTGTCGGGAGAAGCGAATACCGGACTAAATGCTTTTTTTAGCGATCCAATGATTCTTTGGGACAGATATGACAGGGGGATTAACATTTCCCTTAACGGATATGCATCGTCACCTGGAACAACCAGTTATAATACCGAACTGGTTGAACGCAGGATCAGTGCTGTAGAGACTGCTATTATCACACGGGCTGCAAGCTCGAATGCCACACCTATAATTGCAGGAAATGTTGTGATATCCAATGATGCCGACCAAAGTGCCGAAGCAGATAGGGCAGCCAACCCTACTGTTCACGATCCATCACTTTTCCGCAGGGTGGATATTGTTATTGAAAGAAATGACAGAAGAAGGCAAAATACTCTGGCTCATGAAATGGGGCATGTGTTCGGATTAGGAGACGAATATGTTGGAGGGACGAGGGGAGTTGGTGATGCTGCCCGTCATGGTCCATGGGCGCAAAGTGCAGGTGTTGCAGAAGGTGCAAATGTTGCCAACGATAACCGATTAATGTCGGGAGGAAATGAATTCCGAGCTGCTTATTATTCGAATTTTGCGTATGCTTTAGATCAATTAACGTCGAAACATTGGATTATTGTAACTTAGGAGAAATTTATTAATTATGGTAAAACTTATTAAAAATACCGATGGTCTAAAACCCCAGCATATATCTGATATGCCACTTTTCGAGAAGGTTTATATGCCTCTCGAATATGGAGACAAGCTGATTTCACGAGTTTATAACGATGGTAGTTTATATTATCTAACACAGGCTCGGGAAGATTTCGAATATGTTGTAAAAGGTGAAGAATGGAATTTTATAGGATGTTTGTCGGAAAAAGGAATCAAAGAAATTGAATTGAGAATAGATACCATTTGCAAAAACATCCCTCAAGTTTCATTGCAAAATCAAACGGTTTATGAATTAATTTGGAAATTGAAATGTAATGATGAAATGCGCGAATTTTTAATTTTAGATGTTTCGGATGACCAAAATGAAATGTTTGATGAGATTACGGAGATTGTTAATTCGGAGGGGTAAAAGGCAAAAACCACCGTGGCATTTTGCCCACCGATGAAACTGTTTTGTGTGTTTTGCCCGGAAATAATATTGAAAAACTCAGGGGAATATCAAATGTGGTATT
Source organism: Mariniphaga sp. (assembly GCA_019429205.1). GTDB lineage: Bacteria > Bacteroidota > Bacteroidia > Bacteroidales > Prolixibacteraceae > Mariniphaga. The sequence goes on from JAHYIT010000082.1 coordinate 3,839, forward strand.
AAAATGATATAGAAAATTTCTTTTTTTGATTAATTAATTGAATGTTAGAAAATTAAAAATATGAATGAATTATTTGACGGATTACTTCTATACGAAATAACCCTTCTCATCCTTGGTGTTATTCTTTTTCTGATACTGAGTATTGGATTGCTTTATTACATCATCAAAAAGGAACAATTAGCAAAACTGTTGTTTTTCTTTTTTATTCCGATTGTTATGATTGGTTATCCAAGTATCACCCAAATTACCATATCGAAAGATAAAATAGAATTGACAAAGTTGCAAAATCAGGTTCTTGATGATCCGGAGGATTCTGTAGCGATTAAGAAGATGGAACAATTAACGGAAAAACTGGAAAGAAGGGCATCGACAACTGATGATCTGGTACAGGTGAGCACTTCAAATCTGATATTGGGCAACAATGAAAGAGCTACAGAACTGGCCGATAAAGCATTGGAAAGAGATAACACCAGTTTGGCGGCGCACGATATTAAAAAAATGGCAACGCTTCAGGAAAGTATAAAGGAAAATCAGGTACGGGAAGAGGCAGCCCGGGCAAGGGAAGAAACGGTTTCGCCGGCAATTACACCAAATCCGGCAACAACAATAACAGAATCGCCAACCGTTGCAGCGACTCCTCAGTTAAGAGTTGATACGGCTAAGGTATCGGTGAATCCGCAAACCAAAGTTTTACAACAGATGGAAGTTACAAATGACCTCACCAAAGTAAAATCATTTTTAATCAACAAATCAGTTAGAAAATTAGATTCGGCGCATGAATCTGATAAATAATGCATGAGATATTTAAAGTTAAAATATGAGCAATTCAGAAGCGCTGCTATTCCTGCGAAATGTAATTAATGCCCGCCTTGAGTCTGAACTGAAAGGCAACAAGGTTGATATTCCTGAATTCAGGTTTGAAAATTCCGGCAATACCCGGTTGAATAAGTTTATCAGGGAGAACAATCTTTCCACAGCGGAAATTGTTATCGTTTTACTGGCACTTGTGCCGCATATCGATCCCGGTTTTTTTCGCTCGGTAATTTCTTTTTACCTGCCTAATGGCGGAGATTTCCCGGAGTTTGGCGGCGTAAAAGGCAAAAACCACCGGGGCATTTTGCCAACAGGCGAAACCGTCCTTTTTGTTTTGGCCGGAAATGATGTGGAAAAACGCACCAAAATTTCCCGGTATTTTGAAGAAGATCATCTGTTTGCCAAAAAAAGTGTATTATCCATTGAACCGGCCGGACATGGCGAGCCCAAAATGAGCGGACGGCTTTTAATGGACGAAGAATTTGTGGATTTATTTATCAATGGAAAAATTTCTAAACCCCGCCTTAGCAGCGACTTTCCGGCTGAACGCATTACCACTGAGTTGGAATGGAGCGACCTGGTGCTGAACGAAAAAACCATGGCCGGTATAAAAGAAATTGAAACCTGGCTGAAATACAACGACGAACTGCTGAATGGCTGGAAAATGCACGGAAAAATCAAACCGGGTTTTCGGGTGCTCTTTCACGGACCTTCCGGCACCGGAAAAACACTAACTGCCTCTCTTCTTGGAAAATACACCAAACGTGATGTTTTCCGGATCGACCTTTCGATGGTGGTTTCAAAATACATTGGCGAAACCGAAAAAAACCTGTCAAAGCTGTTCGACAAAGCGGCCAACAAAGACTGGATTCTGTTTTTCGACGAGGCGGATTCCATTTTTGGTAAACGTACCAACGTGCGCGATGCCCACGACAAATACGCCAATCAGGAGGTTTCCTACCTGCTGCAACGTATCGAGTCTCATGCGGGACTGGTTATTCTGGCGTCGAACATGAAATCGAATATCGATACATCTTTTACCCGCAGATTTAATTCCATCATTGAATTTGATAATCCTGATTCAGCCGAGCGACTTCAACTTTGGAAAAATTACCTTCCCCCGGTTGCAAAACTCGACAAAAAAGTGAATCTGGAGGAAATTGCCCGTAAGTACCATTTAACCGGCGCCAACATTGTAAATGTCATTCAGTTTGCCGGATTGCATACTTTGGAGAAAAAATCTGAAACCATTTCATCCGAACACCTTCTGAAAGGTATTCAGAAAGAATATGAAAAAGAAGGGAAAATGATGCGGCTGGAATAATATTTTTTCCGAAATTGTATTGTCCTTTAACTGGTTTATTATGAAGGCTAAACGTATAGCCGGAAAACCAACTCCTTCGCCAGTTTTATCACAGCGAACCCCATTAATATATATTTTCACCTGCCTGGTATTTTTCTGTTTTTCCGTGCAGGCAAATTCACAAATCCGGTTAATCGCTTCTCTTCAGCCAGAGCTTGTTGTAGTGCCAGGATATATTGGTATGCCGATTGAAAGGGCCGTTTCGCGCATGCCCAACGACAGACTCAGGCAGGGAGAAATAACTGAAGTTTACGCCGATGCACCACCGGGAATTGTTGTTGGTCAGTTTCCAGAGCCTGAAATGCGTGTGGACCCGGGTACGCCTGTTAATCTCGAAGTTTCACTTGGTCCGCCTCCCCAAAGGAGGGTTGAAGTGCCAAATGTTAGCGGGTTGAATATCAGACAAGCCAGAGTTGTTTTGAGGGAATCCGGATTGCAAACCGGCCGGATTACTGAACGGACTTCTGATGAATTGGATGGCGGCATAGTATTGGAACAATCGCCACAGGCTGGCTCAGTAGTTATGGAAAACGCAGAAGTGGATTTGGTCATTTCAATTCGTGATTTACAGGTAACAGTGCCCGATGTTCGTTCCATGAAAAGGGAAAAGGCAATCCGGACTTTGGAGGAAAGCAGGTTAACCCACACCCTGTTTTATGAATCATCGGACCAGCCAGAAAATACGGTTCTTTCCCAGGAACCGCCTCCTGGAAAGCGGGTTGAGCCGGGTACGGTGGTTTATCTTACCCTTGCTGAAAAGCAAATATTTTCTTCCTGGCTATTTTGGGGTGGAATTATTGTTGCCGTATTTTTGGGCGGCTTCTCAGGTTACCGGCTAAAAAAATCGAGAATCAGGAAATCCCAATCGGCTGCACACAGATTGGAGATTACGTTTAATCCAATGTGGGAACCCGGCAGGCAAAATTTGATTTTTCACGGGAACCGGCTCATAAATTCTTCGCTTCGGTTTAAATATATTCAGGATTCAGGCTCGTCAAACATTTTAAAACCCGAAAAATGAAATACGAAGAGATAACCATAAACCATTTTTTCGGGGATGAAAACCTATCTCCCGAAAAACTGTCTGCTGCTGAGAAAAGTGCTAAGTTTGAAAACCTTAAACAGGAAATCAAACGAAAGGAAAAAATTTTTCAATGGGAAAAAATTCAGAACGAGATTTCGAAAAACTGCACGAAACTTCTGAATACTCCTTTGAAAACAATCCTGGAGAAAGCCTGGGAAAAGTATGAAGAAGTGAGTCAATACCTCGATACTGAGAAATACGGAGATGAAAATACTTTTCTGATTCCATTGATAGAACACACAGTGGTTTCGGAACACCATCCGAAAATAGAAGTCAGCATTGGAGAAATTCCACTGTCCACAATAGATTTTGATGTTCACCTGGAAATGATATTAAAAGGGGTTATTCTTAAAATCAGCCAGGGAAAAATACAGGGGGTCAATGCCGGAAAGTGTAAAAGTAAAGCCTCTCTGTCATGCGAAGGAATAATCCTTTTCGAAGACGAAAGCCGGGAGTTTGAGTTTTAAAACGTGAAGGAATTTGGAAAGAACAGGAATTTGCTAATTTTGGGTTTTTTAAATCAAAAACCGATGACAAAAACCGAACAATTCCACTCACTTCTGCAACATGGCGCGTTGCCCGGAAAAGTGCTTTTCCGGCCCATTTTAATGTATTTTGCCGCAAATTTTATCGGAAAAACCTATGGCGAATTTGCCTCTGATTACAATGTTTTGGTGGAAGCCAACTTGCGGTGTATGGACGAATTCGGCCTCGATATGCTTGGCCTGATTTCCGATCCCTACCGCGAAACCAGTGCGTTCGGTGCAAAAATTCAATACATTTCGGATGGAGTTCCGCGTTGCCTGAATTACATGGTGGAAAGTATGGATGATATCATAAACCTTAAAAATCCAGATGTCTATAAAGCTGAACGTACGCTCGACAGAATTAAAGCCGGCGAAGTTCTTACAAAAAAAACGCAGGGAAATATTCCCATTATTGGGTGGATTGAAGGCCCGCTGGCCGAAGCCTGCGATTTGGCAGGCGTGCAAAATATGATGATGCAATTGATGATGGATCCCGATTTTGCCAACCGGCTGATGGACAAATGTATGGTTACGGCCAAAGATTTTGCCAAAGGGCAGATTGAAGCCGGGTGTGAAATCATCGGAATTGGCGATGCGGTTTGCTCACAAATTGATGCAGAAACGTATGAAACTTTCGTAAAAGAACGGCACAAGGAACTCATTGAATACATTCACAGTCTGGGTGGAAAAATTAAACTTCATATATGTGGCGACACCAATCACCTGTTGCCACACTGCACAGATTTGAACCTTGATATTCTCGACCTCGACTGGCAGGTGGATATCAGCCATGCCCGCTCTGTTGTTGGCGATGAAGTTATTCTGTCCGGAAACATCAATCCGGTTTTGGTACAGGACAAAACCCGCGATGAGGTTTTCAACATGTGCCGCAACCTGGTTGAAAAATATAAAAACGAGCGGTTTATCCTGTCTGCCGGTTGCGAAATTACCGTTTTAACCCCGCCCGAAAACCTGAAAGCAATGAATGAAGCTCGGATTTAAAAGTGCGGCGTTTGTCGTATAGCAATTCCAATGGAAGTAACCGAAGTACAAACAATTTTTTCTAATAAGGCAGAAGCTCAGGAGCAATCCGGGAATTTTATGGTATTAACGTTACAAGTTCCAGTATCTCTTTGTCGGTAAGGTTTTCAATGTCCGATTTGTCGTAAATGGTAAGAAGGTAAACAGTATCATCATTAAAAACAAGATGGGTAATAATCCGTGCGCCGCCCGATTTGCCTTTTCCCTTGCTGGCAATGGCGAGGCGTATTTTGTAACAGTTATGGCCAATGGGAGTGCCTTTTTGGGGTTTTTCCTTTAGCTCTTTAATAAGTTCCTGTATTTCCTTTTTGAGGGACGGAAATTTTTTTATCAGGCGTTTTGCCTGGCGTTCAAAAACGGATATGGTCTTAACATTAAAGCTCATTTAGAAAATCTTCAGCATTACGGGCTTGTTTTTTGCCCTCTTTAATCAGCTTCATTTCTTCAACAGCTTCGGCCAGTTCGGTTAAAAACAGTTTTTTGTTTCTTAAACGTTCCAGTTCGATAAGGTCTTTTTGTATCTGCTCCCAATCCTTCAAGGGAAGCTGCACGGCGCTTTTATGCCCTTTTGTGTCGGTAATATATTGTAAGTCCATCGTATTAATTTTTTATTTTGTTGTGCATAAGTATTATATTTTCGCCAAGTGTCATATCTAAAAGTTTTGTATTAAACTCATTATTGCTTATTTCTGCAAATATATACTACATAACCCTACAAAACAAACCTTTGAAATTTGGTTTGTAAAGATTGATAAACCCGTCTATTTCCATATTCAGAACATGCAACCTGTTGGTAAATTCTTCTGCAATATCTCCGTTCAGGAATTCGTTTCCATAACCGAAAACAAAATTCATTCTGGCGGTGGTGGTCAGTTTTTTCAGTTCGTTTAAAAAATAGGAATACTCTGAACCGGGATATGTTTTCTGGTAATTTTTGATTGTTGTATTCAAATCCGCCAAATCCTCATTCATGTAATACCGGATATAGATGCGTATGAGTTTTTTATTTTCTTCAGCCAGTTGATACTCCTCAAGTTCGTCAGTGATAAAAGGCATTTCTGTTAAAAGGTATTCTTTCAGTTCGATGACCATACTTTCTCCAGCAACCGATTTGGTTTTTCCTTCGAGCAGCGTGTCGAAATTTTTGGCGATGTACAGAAAAAGAGGGAAGTTTCGGGTTGCAAGCGAAAAGAGCAATTCTTCGCCCGGATATAAAATTACATACCTTTTATCAAGATTTTTTTTAAGAAAATCAAGTGTATTGTTTGCTCCCCTGTGATCGCCTGTAACTGTTTTATCCAGAATTAGTTTTCGGCCATTTCGGATAATCATTTCGGTGCTGTCGGAATAGGACAGGATTTGCGATTTAATGTCTTCCTGCGAAAAGGCAAAATGCAAACAAAACAAGAGTGTCAGGAGAATGATTGATTTTTTCATAAAGAAAATTAGGGTTTGTTACAATTTTTCTGCATTCTACTATTATCCCAGCGTTGCTACCATCACCGCCTTAATCGTATGCAACCGGTTTTCGGCCTGGTCGAATACCACTGAAGCTTCGCTTTCGAAAACCTCTTCGGTTACTTCCATGGCATCGAGGCCAAACTTCTGGTAAATTTCTTCGCCCACTTTGGTGTCGCGGTTATGGAAAGCCGGCAGGCAATGAAGAAACTTCACGTTTCGATTTTCCGTAAGTTCCATCGTTTTTGCATTTACCTGGTAAGGTTTCAGCAATTCGATGCGCTCGGACCACACTTCCGCCGGTTCACCCATGGAAACCCACACATCGGTGTAAAGAAAATCACAGTCTTTTACCGCTTCGGCCACATTTTCGGTAATTAAAATTTTTGCTCCCGATTTTTTGGCGATTTCACTGCACTGTTTCTGTAGTTCAGCCGACGGCTGGCACTGTTTTGGCGCGGCAGCCCTGAAATCCATACCCAGTTTGGCGGCGCCCACCATTAGCGAGTTGCCCATGTTGTTCCGGGCATCACCCAGATAACAGAATTTAATTTGCGAAAGCGGTTTGTCCGAATGTTCCTTCATGGTGAGAAAATCGGCCAGAATCTGGGTGGGGTGAAACTCGTTTGTTAAACCGTTCCAAACCGGAACGCCGGCATATTGAGCCAACTCTTCCACAATTTCCTGCCCGAAACCGCGGTATTCAATGCCGTCGTAAATGCGGCCCAAAACACGGGCAGTGTCTTTCATGGTTTCCTTGTGCCCGATTTGCGATCCTGAAGGTCCCAGGTAAGTTACATGCGCGCCCTGGTCGAAAGCAGCCACCTCGAAAGCACAGCGGGTGCGGGTAGAGGCTTTTTCAAAAATCAGGGCAATGTTTTTGCCTTTAAGCATTTTTTGTTCTGTACCGGCATATTTTGCTTTTTTCAGCGTTTTCGACAATTCCAGCAAAAAATTGATTTCCTGTGCTGAAAAATCCAGCAACTTCAGAAAGTTCCGGTTTTTTAAATTAAAAGCCATTGTATTTCAGTTTTTTAGTTGTTTTCCTGTTAAATCATCCTGATCGTATTCCATGGTAATTTTCGAACCGAAAGACTTATCTTCCAGTTTTTTGGATTCGGTAATCACACTTTTTTTACCTCCGTTTTTAATGAACTCGAGGCAGGCCCGTATTTTAGGTTCCATAGTTCCTTCTGCAAATGTACCCATTTCAAGGTATTTTAAAGTATCTGAATAATTCAGGAATTCCAGTTTTTCTTGTGTGGGCATTCCGTAATCTTTATAAATAAAGGGCACATCGGTTAAAATGTACAGTTCATCGGCGCCAATATTTTTTGCAAGCAGTCCTGAGGCCCGGTCTTTATCAATAACTGCATCCACTGTGCGCACATTGCCTTCCTCGTCGTAGTAAACCGGAATTCCGCCACCGCCGGCTGCAATTACAATGTTTCCGTTATTTACCAGCAAATCAATGGTTTCTTTGTTAATAATATCGATTGGGGCAGGCGAGGGGACTACCCTGCGAAAACCGTCTTTCACTTTTGGTGATGATTTAAATATCCAGTTTTTTTCCCGGCTGAGCCTGTCTGCTTCCTCTTTGTTGTATGTTTTTCCGACCCGTTTTGACGGATTTTGGAAAGCCGGATCGTTTTGATCCACCTCAACCAGGGTAACCATGGTAATCACATTCTTTTTGATTCCGTGTTTGTTCAGCACATTTCGGATGATACGTTCAATCATGTATCCGATTCCTCCCTGCGAATCGGCCACGCAAATATCCAGCGGCATGGGGGCAATGTTGTACATTTTTTCACCGGCATCGTTGCGCATTAAAATATTGCCAACCTGCGGGCCGTTGCCATGCGTAATTACCAGTTCGTATCCGTCTTTTATGAGATGTATCAGGTTTTCAACCGTGTCGGTTGCATTTTGTTCCTGCTGTTCAATTGTGCCCTCTTCGCTGTCGCGCAGAAGGGCATTTCCACCCAGAGCTACCACTGCCAGTTTTTCCATAGTTTCAAATTTGAAAAGGCAACAAACTTAAAAAAAACGATGAATAAAAGAAATGAATTTAACTCTTCTTTAATTAATCACATGTTGTTATAAAACAGTATTTTATGCTTTTTGTAAAAATTGAAAAAAATGTGGTGTCGTTTGCTGCTAATCCGAAAGAAAACATAACATGAAATTTTCACTTTAATTTTTTATTTGGCATTTTTTTAAAAGAACAAGACCCCGTCAACCTCATTTTTTTGGTTAAATTTGCCGATTATTAAAAACTAGCGAAGCAACATGGCATTTAAAGTAAAAAAGCCCGGAAGTTCGAAAACAAAAAAGAAAAAATCAACACAGCCTTTTTTTCGGAATGAAAAATTCAGGTTCATTTTAGGGATTTTTGTATTGCTGATATCGGCCTATTTGCTTATTGCTTTTGTTTCTTATTTGTTTTATGGCGCTGCTGACCAAAGCAAACTCGATTTGCCCTGGAAAGAATTGGTTTTAAAATCAGATATTCAAGTGGAAAATAAAGCTGGAAAAACCGGTGCGTTTCTTTCGGAGCACATTATGAACCGTGGATTTGGCATTGCATCATTCCTTTTTATTTATTTGCTGGTTGTCACCGGTTTTAAAATTTTAGGGCGAAATCTCGTAAAATTCCGGCGTGCTTTGGTTTTTAGTTTGCTTTTAATGCTTTGGATTTCTGTGTCTTTGGGTTTTATTTTTCCGAAAACAAATTCAGCTTCGTTTATCTATCCCGGAGGCCAATATGGTTTTGTTTTGAGCAACTGGTTGAGTTCGCTTGTGGGTAAAGCAGGGGTTGTGATATTGCTTTTTATTTCCATTTTATCTATCCTGGTTATCCGGTTTGAAAAGGCTTATGTGCTGTTTAAAAATCTATTCCGTAGAAAAGAAAAAACCGAGGCGGTAAAAAATATTGTTTCCGGGGAGCAGGCAGAACAGTTGGTTTCTGACGATTCCATTTCAAAGGTGATTGACGAAGAAAACAACATTCGGGCTATTTTTGAACCGAACGGAGAAGAAGACGACCAAATGGAAATTAAACGGGCGGAAGATGAGATTCAGCCTGAAAATCAAAAAAATGGTAATGAAGAAGATGGAGAAGAACTGGAATTAACTGTCCATCAGATAAAAGAAGAGGAGGGGGTTGATGAAGATTTTTCAGGTGACGGAATGGAAGATTACGATCCAACTCTTGAATTGTCGAAATATAAATTTCCTACACTTGAAATGCTTGAAGATCATAGTTCTGGCAATGCTGAAGTGAGTAACGAGGAATTGATTGCCAACAAAAATAAAATTGTAGAAACGCTTCGCCACTATAAAATTGAAATTACCAAAATAAGGGCAACTATTGGGCCCACCATTACTTTATATGAAATTGTTCCTGCACCGGGTATTCGTATCGCCAAAATAAAAAACCTGGAAGATGATATTGCCTTAAGCCTGGCCGCTTTGGGAATTCGCATTATTGCACCCATTCCGGGGCGCGGAACTATTGGAATTGAAGTACCGAACCAGAACCCGGAAATAGTATCCATGCGGTCAATCCTGAGTTCGCGAAAATTTCAGGAAAGTACCGCAGATTTGCCCATCGCATTGGGGAAAACCATTTCCAACGAAACTTATATTTTCGACCTCGCCAAAATGCCCCATATTTTGGTAGCCGGGGCAACCGGACAGGGAAAATCGGTTGGGATTAATGTAATTATTGCTTCCCTGCTTTATAAAAAACACCCGTCGCAACTGAAGTTTGTATTTATCGACCCGAAAAAGGTGGAGCTTAACCTGTATTCGGTTCTTGAAAAACATTACCTGGCCAAATTGCCCAATGAGGAAGACGCGGTAATTACTGACATTCAGAAAGTAAAATATACATTGAATTCGCTGAACGTGGAGATGGATCAGCGGTACGATTTGCTGAAAAAAGCTCATGCCCGAAATGTAAAGGAATATAACAAGAAGTTCATCAGCCGGCGGTTAAATCCTGAAAAAGGGCACCGTTTTATGCCTTATATTGTTGTGGTAATTGATGAATTTGCCGACCTGATAATGACTGCCGGTAAAGAAATTGAACTTCCCATTGCCCGAATTGCCCAACTTGCCCGGGCAGTGGGAATTCACATGATTATTGCCACACAACGCCCGTCAACCAATATTATAACCGGAGTTATTAAAGCTAACTTCCCGGCGCGAATTGCATTTAAAGTGGCATCCATGATTGACTCACGAACCATTCTCGACACTCCCGGCGCCAACCAACTCATTGGAAAAGGGGATATGCTTATTTCATCGGGAAGCAATATGACCCGCGTTCAGTGTGCATTTATTGATACGCCTGAGGTTGAACAAATTTGTTCTTATATTTCAGAACAACAGGGATATCCCAGCGCTTTTATGTTGCCTGAATATGTGGGTGACGAAGAAGCCGGCCCCGGTGAAGTGGATTTGAACAACCGCGATGAATTGTTTGATGATGCTGCCCGTGTGGTAGTTATGAACCAGATGGGGTCAACTTCCATGATTCAGCGAAAATTTTCAATCGGGTACAACCGGGCCGGAAGAATTATGGATCAACTGGAGGCTGCCGGCGTGGTAGGTCCAAGCGAGGGAAGCAAGGCACGGCAGGTGCTCATTCAGGACGAATACAGTTTGGAACAATTATTGAAAAGCTTTAACTAAAATTTTAAAATGAAGCATTTTTTTCTTTTAAGCATATTTTTAGCATCTGTTTTTTTTGTTCAGGCACAACAAGACTCAAAAGCCAAACAGATTCTCGACGAAGTGAGCCAGAAAACTCGCTCCTTTAAAACCATTTCCGCCGATTTTGTTTTTTCGATGGAAAACAGGACAATGGATATTAATGAACGAAACGAAGGTTCCATAAAACTGAAAGGACAAAAATATGTGGTTGATTTGCCGGATATTGGTGTGCAAGTTTTTTCTGACGGGAAAACAATTTGGAATTATATGAAAGACGGCAACCAGGTTACCATCTCGAATTTGGAAGACGGTGGAAGTGAACTCATGGACCCGTCCACACTTTTTACCATTTACGAAAAAGGGTTTCAATCCAGGTATGTGGGTGAAAAAACTATTGGAAACGAAACTGTCCATCAAATAGAGCTTTTTCCTGATTCAGAAGAACATGAAGTTTCGAAAATTCTGCTTTCAATCGGCAAATCGAATAAAATGATAAAATCTGCACTGCTTTACGGAACAGATGGAAACATTTACGGAATTGAAGTAAAAAAGATGGATACCCAAACCGAACTGCCAGATTCTTATTTTGTGTTTATAGCCGGTGATTATGGCGATGTTGAAATCATCGATTTCAGGTAAGATAACTTAAAACGGCCAGTCGGTAAGAATCGAGTCCGAAACCCATTATACAGCCTTTGCAAACCGGCCCGATAACCGATTTGTGCCTGAAATCTTCCCGTGTGAGCGTATTGGAAATGTGTACCTCGGTTACAGGAGTGGTAATACCTGCAATGGCATCACGAATAGCAATTGAAGTGTGCGTGTAAGCTCCTGCATTCAAAATGATACCATCAGAAGAAAAACCAAATTCATGAATTTTATTAACCAGTTCGCCTTCAATATTCGATTGAAAGTAAGTGAATTTAACTTCGGAAAAAACAGATTTTAACTTTTCATAATAATCTTCAAAGCTTTCTGAACCGTAAATACTTTTTTCCCTTTTTCCAAGCAAGTTTAAATTTGGGCCGTTGATAATCAATAAATTCATTTTATTTCGATTTTAATATATTTTATAGTAACTTTAAAGTCATTAAAACGTACTTGATATCATAATAATTAAAATATTTATTCGTATTATATTTTTCAAAAGTATTTAAATCACCGGATTTAAAAAATAAAAATTGTAAGTTATGAAATGGGAGGAAAGCAAAAAAGGTTTTGAAAATTACCTTAAACTGGAAAGGTCGTTATCTCAAAATTCCATCGCAGCTTATATTAACGACATTAATAAGCTGATTGAGTTTCTGGGTAAAAATTTTAAAAAAACCAGCCCGGAGAAGGTGAAACTGAATCATCTGAAAAAATTTGTGGAATGGTTAAACGAACGGGGAGTAAGTCCTCGCACTCAGGCCCGGACAATTTCAGGCATAAAATCATTTTACAAATACCTGTTAATTGAAGGGAAAATCTCAAGCGATCCCACTGCCTTGCTCGAATCGCCTAAAATTGGACGAAAACTGCCGGATATTCTGTCAATGGAAGAAATTGATCAGCTGATTGATGCAGTTGATTTGGAAAAACCCGAAGGACAAAGGAATAAAGCCATGCTTGAAACTTTGTATAGTTGCGGTTTAAGAGTTTCAGAATTAGTGAACCTGAAAATTACCAATTTATTTTTTGAACAGGGATTTGTTAAAATAGAAGGTAAAGCTGGAAAAGAAAGGCTTGTACCTGTGAGTAAACGGGCTGTGACAGAAATAAATAAATACCTGAAAGGCTACCGTAAAAACCTTAAAATTTCCAAAGAAAGTGAAAACATCCTTTTTTTGAACAGAAGAGGTAAAAAACTGAGCCGTGTGATGGTGTTCACTATTATTAAAAATCTGGCCACAAAAATCGACCTCAATAAAAGAATCAGCCCGCATACTTTCCGACATTCTTTTGCTACTCATCTGATTAATGGTGGAGCCGATTTACGTGCAGTACAGGAAATGTTGGGGCATGAATCTATTTTAACTACTGAAATTTATACCCACCTTGATCGGGATTACCTCAAAAATACGATACATCAGTTTCATCCAAGATCATAGTTTATAAACATAAAAAATATTTAGGGCTGTTTTACAGCCCTTTTTTGTGTTTGGCAAATTTTAATAGTCTAAATCAGGATTGTTAAGATAACGTTTAATAAACTCACAAAATCTTGCAATAAGGTATTTTCAGCTACTTAAAGCAGAAAAATATTCTATTTTTGTGAACCGGTATAAAAAAAAGATTCAGTATTATGAAGTTAATTATTAGGTAGTTATGAAAAATTTAGATTTGACGAAGTACGGAATTCAGAACGTGCAGAAAATTGTTTACAACCCATCTTACGAACAGCTATTTGAAGAAGAAATGAACCCCGCCCTCGATGGATATGAAAAAGGCCAGTTAACAGAATTGGGAGCGGTAAATGTAATGACCGGCGTATTTACCGGACGTTCTCCCAAAGATAAATTCATTGTTAAAGATGATGCTACAAAAAACACTATCTGGTGGACCTCGCCAGAATCGCCAAACGACAACAAACCCACAACTCCTGAAGTTTGGTCAGACCTGAAATCGCTTGTAACCAAACAGTTGTCAGGAAAAAGATTGTTTGTTGTGGATACTTTCCTGGGCGCCAACGAAAACTCAAGATTAAAAGTGCGCTTCATTATGGAAGTGGCATGGCAGGCACATTTTGTTAAAAATATGTTCCTGCGTCCTTCCGAAGAAGAACTGAAAAATTTCGGAGAACCGGATTTTGTAGTAATGAACGGTTCCAAAACCACCAATCAGAAATGGAAAGAGCATGGATTGAATTCTGAAGTATTCACCGTATTCAACCTCACTGAAAAGATGCAGGTTATTGGTGGTTCATGGTATGGCGGAGAAATGAAAAAAGGCATGTTTGCCATGATGAATTACTACCTTCCGCTAAAAGGAATGGCATCAATGCACTGCTCGGCAAACCTGGGTGAAAAGGGTGATGTGGCTATTTTCTTTGGTCTTTCAGGAACCGGAAAAACAACCTTGTCAACCGACCCGAAACGGAAATTGATTGGCGATGATGAACACGGCTGGGACGACGATGGCATTTTCAACTTCGAAGGAGGTTGCTATGCAAAAACCATCAATCTCGATCCCGAAGCCGAACCGGATATTTACAACGCCATTAAACGAGATGCACTGCTCGAAAATGTAACGGTTGACGAAAACGGTAAAATTGACTTTAATGATGGTTCTGTAACTCAAAACACCCGTGTTTCTTACCCGATTTACCACATCGAAAATATTGTTAAGCCGGTATCGAAAGCCGGACACGCCAACAAGGTGATTTTCCTTACTGCCGATGCCTTTGGAGTAATGCCGCCCGTATCGAAACTCACTCTGGATCAAACCAAATACCATTTCCTTTCCGGTTTTACAGCCAAGCTGGCCGGAACTGAGCGGGGTGTAACAACTCCGCAACCCACCTTCTCTGCTTGTTTTGGTGCTGCATTCCTTTCGCTCCACCCAACAAAATACGGTGAAGAATTAGTGAAAAAAATGGAAGAACACGGAGCAGAAGCATATTTGGTTAATACCGGCTGGAATGGAAGCGGAAAACGAATTTCAATTAAAGATACCCGCGCCATAATAGACGCCATACTTGATGGTTCTATTGAAAAGGCTGAGACCAAAATGATTCCGGTTTTTAACCTGGAAGTTCCGACTGCATTACACGATGTTGATCCGGATATTCTCGATCCGCGTGATACTTATGCCGATCCGAAACAGTGGGAAGAAAAAGCAAAAGACCTGGCCAGCCGCTTTATTAAAAACTTCGAAAAATACACCGATAACGAAGAAGGTAAAGCATTGGTTGCTGCCGGCCCGCAATTGGGTTAATACTAAAATATAAAGTTAATTTTCGGGAACCGTCTCTATTTATTTGGGGCGGTTTCTTTTTTTTGCTTCATTTGTTTTTACCATATTTTCGTCTAATTTTGATTCAATGTTCAGCATTGAAACAAAAAGGGAACTTCAAAAAGGAAATCCGGATGCTTTTAAGGAGGTTTTCCGTTTGCTTTATCCGCGGTTAAAAGGATACTGTAAACTTTTTGTACCCGACCAAAAAGAAGTGGAAGACCTCATTCAGGAATGTTTCATTACGCTTTGGGATATACGGGAAACCATCGATGTTCAAAAACGGCTCGAAAGTTTTCTGTTTGTTATTATCCGCAACAAATGCCTGAACTTTTTGAAAAGCCAAAAACTTGATTCGGAAAACATTCCTGCAGACAACCTTCAGATTGCAGAACTTCAGCATTTATACCAACTCGATTTGGCTGAAAAGGAAGAAAAAAGCCTGGAGGAAATGCTCATTCAAACCTTTCAGGAATCGGTGAATACATTGCCTGAAAAAATGAAGGAAGTATTTATAAAATGCAAGCTCGAAGGGAAAAAACAAAAAGAAGTTGCCGAAGAGATGGGAATTAGTATTAAAATGGTGGAAAAACAGATAGCCAAAGCTAAAAAGCAAATCCGCGAGCAGTTGTTGAAGAAGTATCCGGCGATGGTTGTGTTGATCGCAATGTTGCTGGGGTAGGGGAAAGAAGGAAGGGCTGAATGCGTGAATGCGTGTATGCGAGAATGGTTGGTGGACATTTATTGAGATCGGTGGAGATTGATGGAGATTTATTGGGATTGGTCGGGATTTAGTGTTGTGTTTTGAAGTTTAATGTTTTGATGATCTACACATTAATTCTTTCAAAACATTTTTAGCTATATTTGCATATAAACTCATCGTAATGGTTACAACAATAAAAAAGGGAACATCCAGAGAAAAAATAATGAACATATTAAGAAAAAGAAAATCGAAAACAAAAGGTATTGATTTAAAAAAATATTGCGGCTCAATTTCCCTGAACGAAGATCCGTTGGAAATGCAAAAAAAATGGCGTGATGAATGGGATTCTTAAAAAAGTAGAAATTGCTGATTTAATTTTTTTTAAGCGGTAATGAAAGTACCACACAACCATTTAACCCGTGGAATATATTAAAGATTTAACGCAAAACGTTATTTCACAATGTGAATCCCAACTGTCCCGTAAACATATTTTAGTCCACCGGGGAGGAACTCATGTAGTGAAATCTCCCTAGGAACAATCTTTAAACTTTAAACTTTAAACTTTAAACTCGAAACTTTAAACTTTTTCACTCCTCTGGAGGTAGGGTTTTTTATTCCAAATTTGTACTCCTTATAGTATAGATAATATGAAAGAGACCGCAATTAAATATTTTGAAGGCCGTGCAACGGATGCTGAACTGGAGCAACTGCTTTACTGGCTGCGAAAAAAAGAAAACCGCATAGTTTTTAATAGTTTTAGGTTAGACTGGAAAAAGAGTCTGGAGCCCGGCCGGTTTCCCGGTGGTGGCGAAGAGAACTGGCAGCGGCTTCAGGCGCAATTGGGACAAAAAAGTTACAACAGATGGCAGAAATCCCGGAAAATCCAACA
>JAHYIT010000083.1 GCA_019429205.1 Mariniphaga sp.
TTAACCAATACGATTCTTGCTAAAATGAGAAAAATATTATTCTGGACCCTGGCTGTTTTAATCACTTTTTCTGCCATTATTTACCAACGAAAAACCGGCCCTACTTATGATAAAAAAGTTGATCTAAATATTGAAGGAACTGAATACAAATTCAAACTGGTAAGAAGTCATGGCGGAGAATCAGACTGTCCGGTTGTACTGAATGTACCGGATAATACGATAACGGGAAAGCTTCTATACCGAACTTACCCAACCAACAATGACTGGACTGTTATTGAAATGAAACGTCTGGATGATGTGCTTTCCGCCTCGCTCCCCAATCTGCCACCTGCCGGAAAATATGAGTACAAAGTTATTCTGGAAAAGGAAGGTCAGATCCATCCCCTGAACGGCGGGCAACCGGTAATCATCCGTTTTAAGGGAGATGTGCCTGCAAGTGTTCTAATTCCGCATGTAATTCTGATGTTTATTGCCATGTTTTTAGGAAACCTTGCCGGAATTATGGCACTTTTTAAAGAACCGAAATTCAGGCTCTACACCAAACTTACCTTCTGGGCTTTACTGGTTGGCGGATTGATTTTTGGGCCGTGGGTACAATGGTATGCCTTTGGCGAAGCCTGGGCCGGCGTGCCATTTGCGTGGGATTTGACCGATAACAAAACCCTTGTGGCCTTCATTTTCTGGTTACTGGCGCTTTTAATGAACCGGAAGAAAAAACGGTCTGCATACACCATCGTAGCTGCAATTGTAATGTTAATTGTTTACTCCATTCCGCACAGCATGTACGGTTCGCAACTCGATCCGGAAACGGGAGAAATTATCCAGGGGTGGATCAGGTTATTTTGGTGATATTTTAAGAGACTGTTTTGAAATAATATTTTTACAATTCAATATTGTATTTCAATGTTATTTTTTTGTTTTTTTAATTAGACGCTTTCAGGTTATAAAAACGCTGAAAGGTCTGTTATCCGGAACCTGACAGCGTCTTTAAGACCTGTCAGCGTTTAAATGGTTTTAATATTCAAAAAGCTAAAATATAAAAATCAAAACAGTCTCTAACTGCTGGTTAAAAAATAATCCGGCAGCCCGATTCTATTTATTCGTAGTCAAACTCAATAAATTTTCCGAATTTCTTATACTTTTCGTATAGAATTTTGTATTTCTCTACATTTTCAGGAATCGGACGATACTCAGTTTCGATGCCGCTGCCCATTTTCTTTTGAGCATCAGCAGTGCTTTCATACACACCGGCTACAACTGCGGCGGCCATGGCAGAACCCAGTGCACAGGCCTGTTCCGAGCGGGCTACCTTAATGGGCATATTCAGCACATCGGCCACTACCTGCATTACAAACGGCGATTTTTTGGCCACGCCACCCAAAGCGATAACTCCGTCAATTCTCACACCTTCATCCATGAACCGGTCGTTAATGGCTTTCGATCCAAAAGCGGTGGCTTCCACCAACGCACGGAAAATCCGTGGTGTATCCGATCCCAGATTCAGCCCGGCAATGGCGCCTTTCAGATTTTGATTGGCATCGGGTGTGCGCCTTCCGTTCATCCAGTCAAGCGCTACAATTCCACTTTCTTCCAAAGGAACTTTGGCTGCTACTTGGCTTAAACGTGCAATTATTTTGTTTGAGGTTTCCTCCATGAGTTTTTCTCGGGTCTCTGGGTCAACCAGTTCAGTTTCTGCCAGTATATTTTTCAAAGGCCATTCCAGCACCTGTTTAAACCAGGCATAAATATCTCCAAAAGCCGACTGCCCGGCTTCCAGTCCCAGCATTCCCGGAACAATTGAACCATCCACCTGTCCGCAAATTCCGTTCACCAGCTTGTCGCCAACCTCGTCCATGGGTGCAATCAGCATATCGCAGGTTGAAGTTCCCATTACTTTCGAAAGGTAATACGGTTCAATTTCGGCGCCTACGGCACCGAGATGGGCATCGAAAGCCCCCACGCCCACTACAACATTTTTAGGCAATCCGAGTTTTTTTGCCCACTCATCAGAAAGCGTTCCGGCAGCCACGTCGCAGGTAAATGTTTCTTTGTACAACCGTTCACGCAAACCGGCCAGCATGGGGTCCAGTGCCGTTAAAAATTCTTCGGACGGCAATCCCCCAAAAGCCTCGTGCCACATGGCTTTATGCCCGGCTGCACAACGGCTGCGCTTCAATGTTTTCGGATTGGTATTTCCGGTTAACAGGGCCGGAATCCAGTCGCAGTGTTCCACCCAGGAATAAGCTGCACGAAAAACACCGGCATCTTCGCGGATAATATGCAAAAGCTTGGCCCAAAACCATTCCGAAGAATAAATTCCACCTTCGAATTTAGTAAAATCGACATCCCACTTTCGGGCCAGTTCGTTTATTTCTTCGGCTTCCTTTAAAGCGGTGTGGTCTTTCCATAATACAAACATGGCATTTGGGTTTTCCTCAAAACCGGAGGTTAATGAAAGCGGCGTTCCTTTTTCATCAACGGCAACGGGAGTTGAACCTGTGGTATCCACCGAAATACCAACCACATTTTCGGCAACACCAGAAGGAGCTTGTTTCAGCGCCTCAATGATGGTAAATTCAAGGCCTTCGAGGTAATCTTTTGGATGTTGCCTGAATCTGTTTTTAGGAGCATCACAGTATTTTCCATCTTTCCAACGCGGATAGTTAAAAACTGCACTGGCAACCTCTACGCCGGTTTCCACATTTACAATCAACGACCGAACCGAATCGGTGCCGTAATCCAGTCCAATGGTATATTTTTCACTCATTTTTATTGATTTTTATTTTTGACCATAATAGGCATCATTGCCATGTTTGCGCAAATAATGTTTGTCGAGAAGCGCCTGTCCCATTTCTGCACCGGGATTCAACATCAATGCCCGGAATGCCATTTTGGCGACTTCCTCCATAACCACGGCCTGGTGAACAGCATGGTGCGCATCGGTTCCCCAGGAAAAGGGACCGTGGTTATTCACCAAAACCCCGGGAATTTCATAATGATTCAGGTTTTTAAACCGTTCCACAATCACCCGTCCGGTTTCTTTTTCGTAATCTCCTTCAATTTCGTTTCGCGTCATTGCCCGTGTACAGGGAATTTCACCATGAAAATAGTCGGCATGTGTGGTTCCCAGTGCCGGAATCCCCCTGCCTGCCTGGGCCCAACTTGTAGCCCATTCAGAATGGGTATGCACAATTCCCCCAATGTTTTTAAACTGCCTGTATAAAACCAGATGGGTTGGCGTATCGCTCGAAGGTTTTAAGGCGCCTTCCACCAATTGTCCGTATAGATTAAGTACCACCATGTCTTTGGGTTTCATTTTTTCATAAGAAACTCCGCTGGGTTTTATCACCACATGGCCGGTTTCCCGATCGATTCCACTCACATTTCCCCAGGTAAAAATTACCAGTCCGTGTTTTACCAAATCGATGTTGGCCTGGAAAACCTGTTCTTTTAATTGTTCAAGCATAATATTTTGTCATTAGTCACTGGTCGCTGGTCATTTGTCATTGGTCATCAGTTGATGATCCTTTGGAATAATGGAGCATTTTAAAAAAGTAAAAATAACACTTAACTTTTAGATTTAAAACAAAGATGAATGACTTTTTTGGGCGACTGTTTTGATTTTTACATTTTAGTTTTAAAGGGACCGAACTCATTTAAACGCTGCCAGGTCTTAAAGACGCTGTCAGGTTTCCGATAACAGACCTTTCAGCGTTTTTAAAACCTGAAAGCGTCTAATTCATAAAACAAAAAATATTTTTGAGATGCCATCTTAAACTCTATAAATATTATTTCAAAACAGTCTCTGGGTATTGCCCACTAAAAAAGGCCCGGCAAAATGCCGGACCTTCTCCACTATCCTTCTTTTATTTGCTCTAATCAATTACCCTATTTTAATTTCTACCGGTGGTTTCACCTGTGCTTCTTCTTTTTTGGGAAGGGTCAGTTCCAGAATTCCGTTTTCGAAACGGGCGTTGATTTTTTCAGCATCAACAGTTTTTGGCACTTTAAATTTCCTTTCGAAACTGTACACCCCAAATTCGCGGCGTTCATATTTAAATTCTTCCCTGTTTTCTTCTTTTTCTTCAGGAAGCTCAACCTTAACGGTTAGAATGTTTTCATGGAAATTTAACTGAACATCTTCTTTTTTAAATCCCGGAAGTAAAAGTTCCAGCCTGAAATCATTGTCGGTTTCAAAGATGTTGGTTGCCGGTTTGCAATTGCAATCATTCAGATAACTTTCGTCGTAATCGTTCCGCAAAAAATTGTTGAACAACTCATTTACCAGATTCTGGTTAACTGTGCGGTGCGGGTGATGGTGAAATCTTACTAAGTTCATGTTTTTCCCTCCTAA
The DNA here is from genome assembly GCA_019429205.1 of Mariniphaga sp. Taxonomy (GTDB): domain Bacteria; phylum Bacteroidota; class Bacteroidia; order Bacteroidales; family Prolixibacteraceae; genus Mariniphaga. The sequence continues at coordinate 4,355 of JAHYIT010000083.1, forward strand.
AATTTTATTGTACATATTTATTTTCAAATCTCTGGCAGACATAAATCAATTGCTGTTCCAAATTCCTAAATCAGATTTTTTTGGAAGAAAACATACATTTTTGCGCCATAATGTCTGGAAACAGGTAGAACAACATGAATAATTGTCATTTTATCTAAGTATCTACATTTATATATTTTGAAGAAACAATTAAATAAAGGACAAAAAAACAGCCGTGCGATTTAAAAAACCGCACGGCTGTTTTAGCAATTTTTTATTCCTCAATTAACTTCCAAGAACAGTATTGCAGGCATCAATTAGTTTTTGTGCATTTTGATTACCGGCATCCAGCGTTTTTGCTTTTTCAAGAATTTCAACAGCAGACCTGAATTCAGATTTGGCTTTTTCAACTTCTGCTGTGTAAGCATCGTCAGAAGTTGAAATTGCTCCGCTGCTTACTTTTTCGTTGGCAGCGGTTAAAATGGCCACACCTTTTTTGTAAATATCATTTCCTTCGGAAACATAAATACCGGCAAGGGCTTTAGACATTCTGTCGTCGCCTGGAAATTTTTCAACGCCTTCTTCCAGGGTTGCCTTGTACTCAGCGTCTTTATTTTGCTTGCGCAAAGTAACGGCTTTGTAATACAAGGCTGTTTCACCTCGATAGTTATTTTCAGCACTTTTACTGAAAAGCACAACAGCTTTGTCGAGTAATTCTCCACGGTAAGCCGCAATTGCAGCATTAAAAACCAGTGCCGGATCATCTTCTTCAGCAGTTGCAATGGCCTGTTCGTAGCTGGCTACTGCACTGGCGTAGTCTTCTTTATCGTTATAAGCCAATGCTTTGTATTCGTGACTTTTAGAAATATTGACACCGGCTTCAATGGCTTTGTCGAAATATTCCACAGCGCCTTCGAGGTTATTCGATTTGTAAGCAGCAAATCCGATATTGAAATTAATGGCAGGTTCAACCTGAACATCTCCAATATTCTTCATTGCTTCATCATAAAGTGTAAATGCTTTTGCGTAATCCTCTGCTTTCAGGGCTTCGTTTGCCTGATTGATTTTTTCGGCCGCATCCTGTGCAAAGGAAAAAACCGACAAAAGGAGGGCGGCCATTAATACAAATACTTTTTTCATTTTTTCATTTTTAAATTTTATATTAAATATTCTTTTTTCTAACCATTTTTTCAAGAGAAGTCCCAAAAATAATAATATTGATTAAAAATCCTACATTAAATGTTCACTTCAAAAAAAATTCTTCCTATACAAACTATTTATTTTTCAAATACCCTGCCAGAAATCGGAAAAAATATTAACCTCCCCATCCAGAACAACTTGTAAAATTCTAACAATGAAACACTTTAATGCCTAAAATGTTTTATTCATTTTAATCTTCCATGAATAGAATGAATTAATTTTGCAAGTTCAAAAGAAAAATCGAAAAGCATTTCGGCTGAATATTGCATGGATTCTTCCAGACTAACAGGTCCGGGAGAAATACTAAAAACTCCGTCAAAGGCATTTGAAATACCTTTGTTAAAGCTCCCGCCAATTGCGATAACCGGTTTTTTTGCTTTTCGGGCAGCGTCGGCCACAGCTTTCGGAGCTTTATTGTAAAGCGTTTGGCTATCCAGTTTTCCTTCGCCGGTAATCACAAGGTCTGCCCATTCAATTTGCTTTTCAAAATTGAGTTCAGACAAAACAAATGAAGCACCCGAAACAATTTCAGCATGAAAAAAAGCCACAAGCGGAAGGGCAATTCCTCCGGCAGCACCGGCGCCTTTCAGATTTACCAGGTCCTTTCCACTTTCATTTTCCAAAATTCCGGCCCAATGGGCAAGGCCTTTTTCCAACTGGGTTACCATTTGGGGAGTTGCGCCTTTTTGCGGGCCAAAAACTGATGCAGCACCATTTTCTCCAAGCAACGGATTATCCACATCACAGATAATCTTTATGGATATTTCAGATGAAAGCAATGGTTTACGGATTGCTGCAACATATTCCAGGTTTTTGCCATTTCCTTTAAGTTCACGTCCCCTTTCATCGAAAAACTGAAAACTGAGCGCTTCCAGCATACCCATTCCCCCATCAACCGTGGCGCTCCCTCCCACTCCCAGAAAAATCTCTGTACAGCCTGAATTTAGTGCTTCTTTAATCAATTGCCCTGTACCAAATGAAGATGTTTTCAACGGATTCAGTTCATCTTTTTTGAGTAATTTAATACCCGAAGCATCGGCCATTTCAATGATGGCAGTTTTTCCGGCTTTGGCAAATTTTGATTTCACTTGCCGGCCAAGAGGATCCTGAACGGTTGTTTCCAACACTTCAGCATTTAAAGCCTTGCACAGAACTTCACCGGTAAAATCGCCACCATCGGCAACAGGCACTTTCCTAATGAAAAAATCATTCGATACTTTTAAGAACGCTTTTTCAACCACATCCGCAAAATCGAAAGCATTCAAACTTCCTTTCATTGAGTTCGGGGCCACCAGTATTTTTAAATGTTTTTTGCTCATGTTTCACCTCTTGTTACCGAAACCACACCTTTTACTTTTTTCATTTTATGAATTAAAAATTCGAGATGGTCAAGATTGTAAACCGAAAGTTTCAAAATTCCCTCGAATTTTCCCCGGTTCGTATCGATATTAATGGAACGCAGACGGGCGCCGGTGTCTTTGGCAATGATATGCGAAATTTCGGAAACAATGCCTGCTTCATCAGTACCTGAAATAAACAAAGAAGTTAAAAATGCCCCCGGACTTGTGGTTTCTTTCCACTTTGCTTTAATGACCCGGTATGGAAAACGTTCTTTCATTTGCGGGGCATTGGGACAACTGGAACGATGAATTTTTATCCCTTCACTTATCGTTACAAAACCAAAAATTGAATCGCCAAAAACCGGATTACAACACCGGGCAAGTTTGTAGTTTATATTTTTCAGGTTATTGTCGATAACCAAATAATCATCGCCCCCATCGAATGTAAATTCCTGAACTTCCTTACCGGGCAAAAATTCCTCCACTTTCCGGCGTGCCGTTTCTTCTTCAGGTTTTTCGGACATCAGTGATTTAATTTCCAGCGGATCGATTTTCCCATTGGCCAGTTCACCATAAAAATCGATGGCCAGCTTAAATTCATATTTTTTAAGCATTTTCCGGATGGCTTCGTCGTTCAGCTCCAGCTTCCAGTTTTTAAATTTCCGGATTAAAATTTCGCGGCCCTGTTCAGCCAGATTCTTTTTCTCCTCATTTAAACTGGATTTTACCCGGCTGATTGCTTTCGATGTAACCAGAAAATCGAGCCAGTCCATTTTGGGCTTCTGGTTATTTGATGTTTCAATGGTAACCTGATCGCCGTTTTTCAGCTTGTATTTGAGCGTTACTTTTTTCCCGTTCACTTTTCCGCCCACACACTTATCGCCCAAATGTGAATGAATTTCGTAAGCAAAATCGAGAATGGTTGAACCGGCGGGCATTTTTTTCAGGTCTCCTTTTGGCGTAAAAACAAAGGTTTCATCTTTGTAAATATCGAGGCTGAAATGGTCTATAAAATCCACCACATTCAGTTCAGGGTTTTCAAGGATTTCCCGGATTCCTGCGAGCCAAACATCAAACCCTGAACTCTCTTTTCCGCCTTTATATTTCCAGTGTGCGGCCAAACCTTTTTCGGCCACTTCGTCCATGCGTTTTGTGCGAATCTGAACTTCAACCCAACGACCTTTAGGGCCCATAACCGTGGCATGCAACGATTCATATCCATTTGATTTCGGAATGGTTATCCAGTCGCGCATGCGTTCCGGATTGGCCTGGTACTGCTCTGTAACAACCGAATAGACAGTCCAGCAATCTGCCTTTTCGTTTTCGGGTTTTGAATTCAAAATAATACGAATGGCAAACAGGTCCATCACTTCGTCAAACGAAACCTTCTTTTTCTGCATTTTATTCCAAATGGAATAAACCGATTTGGTACGCGCTTTCATGGAAAAACTGAAACCTTTGTCTTTCAGTGTTTTTTCTACCGGCCTAACAAATTCAGCCACAAAACTTTCACGTTCTTCGCGGGTTTCCTGCAACCGGTTTACAACATACTGGTAACCCTGAGGTTTTTGATACTTCAGGCACAAGTCCAGCATTTCTGAATTGATGGCATACAATCCCAACCGGTGTGCTAAAGGAGCGTAAAGGTGGGAGGTTTCGTTAACCAATCGGTGCCGGGCATTTTCGTCGTAAAGGTCCAGATTTCGCATAACCTGGAGGCGATCGGCAGTTTTGATAAGTATAACCCGTACATCGCCGGCCAAAGCCATTAATAGTTTTCGGTAATTTTCAGGATGAAGTTCAACAGTGTCAGTACCTAAAGCGTTGATTTTAGCCATTCCCTCAAGAATGGAATAAACCGACTGGCCGAAGTTTTTTTCCAGTTCTTCGCGGGTGACTTGCCTGTCCAGGCCGGCATACATTATATTATGAAGCAATCCTGTGATTACTGAATCCGGTTCAAGGCCAATTTCCTCTGCAATAATAGTGGCAACCTCAAGGGAATGGTTCAGAATAAATTCACCCGTTTTAAATTGTTTGTTGCTGATAACAGTCCGGGCAAACCGGAAAGTTTCATCCAGCCTGGATAAAGCAGGTTCACCCCAGGTTAACCGGCAGAACTCTTTAAGCTGCTCATAACGTGTATATGCCTGCTCTTTTATATCCATAATTGCATTATTACTAAACTTTTGACTCTTGACTCACATGGTACTAGACCCCTGACCCCCTAAATCCCCCGAAGGGGGACTTTGGAATAGTACTTCAAAGGTTATTTAGTATTTCAAATTACAAAACTTATTTTTTGCTGTTCTAAATAATCATCTGTAAGATGATTTGCTTATCTCCTCAGGAAAGGTTGGGAGAAATTAAACAAAAAAAGGCTGCTCAACGGCAGCCTCTGTTTATTTATTTTTTTGAATTCATAATCATTCTGCCGTTTGTGTTGTGCCAATAAAAGTGCGCTGCCGCAATTCACGATCGAGCATAAACAATCCGTTTCCTTTACCTTCGCCTTCAATCAGTTTTAAACTGTCGAGGATTTCAGTCACGTTTGCTTCTTCTTCCACCTGTTCATCCACAAACCATTGCAGGAAGCTTTGTGTTGCATGGTCGCGTGCTTCAACGGCCACATCAACCATATTATTAATAAGTTCTGTAACGTACTGTTCGTGTTCCAGAGTTTTTTCAACCACATCCAGTACACTCTCAAAATCTGCAGGCATTTGTTTAATTGCTTTTACTTCGGCTTTGCCACTGCGCTCAACCACATATTTAAAAATTTTGTTTGCGTGTGTCAGTTCTTCCTGATATTGCACATACATCCAGTTGGCAAAACCGGGCAGCCCTTTGTCTTCAAACCAGGCCGACATAGACAAATAAAGTAACGCTGAATATTGTTCGGCATTAACCTGTTCATTTAAAGCTTTTAATACTTTTTCTTTTAACATGCTGTGTAGATTTTAAATGTTCGATAAAATTATAAAATTCTGAACATATATAAAAAAGAAAGGTTCAAAAATGAATGTTTCTTAACAAAATGGAACATTGAAAGACCTTAAACCCCAAACACTGCCCGTACCGGCGAACCATCGGCATTTTCGTAAGGAAGCGGAAAACAGAAAAACCGGCCCTGGGTTTCAGTCAGTGCATCCGGAAATCTGAGGTTTTCAATGATGACAAGACCTTTGCCTAAAATGTTGAAATGATTGGGATAGGTGATACTTTTCAGCAGATCGGCTGAAACAACATCGAACCCGATGCCTTTTAGTGAAAAGTTGAGAAGCCATTCAATTGCTTCGGAATCAGGGGTTGGAAAATTTTCGAAGTAACGCGGTGTTCCCCAGAATTTGCTCCATCCGGTTTTGAACAGCACAAAATCAACTTCTTTCAATTGTTTTTCAAATGGCAATAAAAATTCTTTTTCTATCAGTTCGGCATTTTCCGGCACCGGAATAATCAGTGCTTTTCCGGCAAAAGTATCAACCGGGAGCTGGTCGAGCGTTTTTCCGTTTTTCAGCATGTGGGCCGGTGCATCCATGTGGGTGCCGGTATGCGAATCCATTTCAAAACGGGTTTCACGGTAACCGTCTTTTTCAATTGTTGCAGCCGTTTGAAACCGCAGTTTGCCCATTCCGGGAAAAACCGGCGTTTCGTTATTCAGCAAATGCGATAAATCGTAGAGTTTCATAATTCAGTAACTTTAGAGGCAAAAGTATCAAAAAAACCTTCAAGGATTTCCCACAATGCGTTGGTTGTTGCGACAAAAATCCCCCGAGGATTACATGGTTATCGAAAAATACGATTTTCAAATCCCCGAACCCGGAGGGTTCACATGTTTATAGAAAATATCTCAGCACAATGTTCATACGACTCCGGAGTCGAATTACCTCCTCTGTTTCAACATTGCTATAAACATGCGACCTCTCTGAGGTCGGTGCCTTGTTGTTGCTCTGCTGATATAAACTTTCGACCCTCGAGCAATCGGGATTTTCACTTCATTTCAACTCGCTGAGGTCGGTGCCTTGTTGTTGGGTTGGTTTTGAAAATTTTGTTTGCAAGCACGGAACCCGGAGGATTCGTATATAAATAAAAGGTTGTTTTCCGGGCGGGAACCCGAAGGGTTCAAATGTTTATAGAAATTATTTTAGCACGATGTTCATGCGACTCCGACCGGAGTCGAATTACCTCCTCTGTTTCGACATTGCTATAAACATACGACTTCCCGGGCAATCGGGATTTTCACTTCGTTTCAACTCGCTGAGGTCGGTGCTTTGTTGTTGCATCGAAGTTATAAAAATTCATCCGCCGAATTTTTTCAAAAAACTTTATCTTTACATGTAAACAAAATTAAATCAAATGGCTAACACATTTTCACAAATTTACATTCAGGTGGTTTTTGCCGTTCAAAACCGAAACGCATTAATAAATAAAACCTGGGAAGAGGAATTGTATAAATACATTACAGGCATTGTCCAAAATAAGGATCAAAAAATGCTGGCAATCAACGGAACACATAATCATATCCATTTTTTTATTGGCATGAAACCAACATGTTGTTTGTCAGATTTGGTAAGGGAAGTTAAAAAGTCATCCAATTCATTTATAAAAGAAAAAAGATTTTCTCCCTACCGTTTTCAGTGGCAGGAGGGTTTTGGGGCGTTTTCATATTCACATTCCCAGTTGACAGATGTAATCAGGTACATTGAAAATCAAAAGGAACATCATCGTAAAAAAACGTTTAAAGAGGAATATTTGGCATTTTTAAAAGCGTTTGAGATCGAATTCAAAGATGAATACCTATTCGAATGGATTGATGATGAATAGGTAATGTGCCCTTTGATGCGTTTTTTAATTCCAAAAGGATTATATGTTTTTAGAAGATTGTTTGTGTGCCGGGCCGGAGCCCGGAAGGTTTGTATGTGTATAGAAAAATTGTTTACAAAGCCGGAACCCGGAGGGTTCACATGTTTATAGAAAGAATTTTAGCGCAATGTTTATTCGACTCCAGCCGAGTCGAATTACCACTTCTGTTTCGACATTGCTATAAACATGCGACCTCTTTGAGGTCGGTGCATTGTTGTTCCGTCTTTGCTATAAACATGCGACATCGCTGAGGTCGAGGTTCTGTTGCGACAAAAAAATCTACCCCAACTCCGCTGCAATTTCCTTCTCCAGAAACTTTTTGGTTTTTACACCCACGTAACGCCGCACCTCGCGACCATCGCGAAACATAATGAGCGTAGGAATGTTGCGCACTTTGTATTTTTGAGCCAGTGGTTGCTGCTGGTCCACATTTACTTTTGCCACAGTAACGCGGTCTTCGGTTTCGGCCAGCTCGTTTAAAATGGGCGCTACCATTTTACACGGTCCGCACCACGGCGCCCAGAAATCCACCAGGGTAATTCCCCGGCGAATGACTGGTTTAAAATTCTTATTTCCCAACACTTTTATTCTGTCGCTGTCGGCCACCGGTTTTATATTTTTCATCCGATAAAAATTGAATGTAATTAAACCGACCAGTGCGGCCAAAAAAGCGAGAATAACAATTAAGGTAGTTGACATACTGTTTAACTTTCAATGATTTTGATTTCGCTGGTGATGCCAAAAGCTTTGCGGTACATGGCGCTCACCCCGCAATACCGTTCTTCTGAAAGGTTCACTGCTTTTTGGAGTTTTTCCACCGGAAGGTTTTTTCCTGTAAATTCGTAAATCACGTGCATTTGGGTGAACTGTTTGGGATGATCGTCGGTGAGGTCGCCTTCAACAATTACGTTGAAATCGTCCAGATCCACGCGCATTTTTTTCAGGATAGAAACCACATCCATGCCCGTACAACCCGCTAAGGCGGTTAACATAAGCGGTTTGGGGCGCGGCCCGCGGTTTTCGCCACCTACTTTTTCGGAGGCGTCCAGAATCATTTCATGCCCGTTCACTTCGGCTGAAAAAGCCATTTTTTCAAGCCATTTTATTTTTACCTGTTCTTTTGCCATATTTTGTTTTTTTTCATACCTGTTCATTTAAAACTTCTTCCTGCTCGACTTTTATTTCCGAGAGGTATTTGGCAGTACTTAATGCAGCAATAGTTCCTTCGGCCACAGCCGTAGTTACCTGCCGGTATTTTTTGTTAATACAATCGCCCGCAGCAAATACACCTTCGATATTGGTTTTCATGGCTTCATCCACCATAATTTCGTTGCGTTCATTTAACTGCACCAAATCTTTAATACTTTCGGTATTGGGTTGGTAACCCACAAAAATGAAGGTACCATCAATATAAAGTTCGCTTCTTTTTTTGGTTGAAAGGTGTTCTATTTCCACTTTCTGCAACACGCCGTTTCCGTAAAACCCACGCAGTTCAGATTCCATGATGAATTCAATTTTCGGATTTTTTTGCGCTTCTTCCACTGCATATTTAAATGCCTGAAAATGGTCGAACTGGTGCACAATAGTCACTTTGGTGGCATATTGAGTCAACGCCACAGCTTCTTCAAGCGCCGAATTACCTCCGCCAACCACAACCACCTCTTTTCCGGTGAAAAAATCGCCGTCGCAGGTTGCGCAGTACGAAATTCCCTTTCCTTTAAACTGCTCTTCGCCCGGCAAATTCAACGAACGTGGCCTGCCTCCGGGAGTTAAAATTATACTCTTAGCCTGAAAACTCCTGCCGTCTTCCAATTCAACGGTTTTTACTTTTCCTTCGAAATGGTAGCTGGCAATTTTTATGTTCGATTTAATTTTACACCCGAAGCTTTTGGCCTGCTGTTTCATGGTGTTGGCCAGCATATACCCTTTGGTAGCCGGCACACCCGGGTAGTTGGCAATTTCTTCGGTGAGCACCATTTGCCCGCCAACTGCGCCTTCGTTTAAAATGAGCGTTGAAAGTTTGGCGCGCGAGGCATAAATCCCGGCGGTTAAACCGGCTGCCCCCGCGCCAAGTATCATTACATCAAACACTTCGTCCATTTATTATACTTTTTCTGCAAATTGTTCGTCCAAAATGGAAGTTACCTGTTGCATGTTTTGAATGCTGCTGGTTGCGTGAGTCACTTTTCCGTCTTTGTAGTACATAGTAAATGGCAACCCCATGAAACCACGGCACTCAGGCGCATTGCGAATGATACCAGCCTCAGGGCTATCGAAAGCCATTACGGCAAATTTTACGTCGGTGCGCTCTTCTTCAAGTTCCTCCATAACATCGTAAACCGGCATACACATGGGGCCCATGCGGCCGCAGCATACCATCACATTATCGTTTTCATTAATCATTTTTTCCAGCTCGGCGGCTGTTTCAATTTCGTGAAGATTTGTTTGTAATAATTTCATAATCAATTATTTTTATTGTTAAAAATTCTTTTATCTATTTTTGTTGTTGGTAACAACTGTAATTTCATGAATAATTTTTTCGTCCGATTCCAGCTTCCCCTGCAAATAAGCCTCGATTAAATTTTGAGGAGAATCGATTGGTACACCCACAAACAGGTTTACCTTTTTGGAAGCAAACAGGTTGATTATTTTCGGATTCACCTTAAAAGTGATACAATCTGTGATTCCTATTTCTTCCAGCCATCCCGGAAGTTCGGTAGCAACAGTCCCTGCCGGAAATTTTGCTGTTTTTCTGTCCACAATTTTTCCGTCGATTTCGAAAATTTCGTAATGGCTGCACTCGCCGAAATACTCGCTTAACTGCTCGTTTGTTACCGGAATGGCTACCCGTTTCTTCATGATTAAATTCTTTGCTGCAAAAGTAGCCCGCCACAGTTGGCCCGGCAAGAAAAGAGCGGTGACATACGAAAGGAGAGGAACTGAAATATTTCAGTTTTTTTCCTGTCATCAGCCGGATTGGATTGTTTTTATACTTTTGTACTGTTTTTCAGCAAGAAAAAAAAATGAATAACGAAAACAAAGAAAATATAGGTCAAAAGTCAGGTTTAACAAACCTTATGCAGCATTTTCCGGATGCGCTGAACCATTTGGCACAAAACAAAACCCGGATTTCTTATTTAAAAGGGGAAACAATTTTCAAACAAGGTGCATTTGCGCCGTATGTTCTTTTTGTGGTAAACGGGTTGATAAAAGTTTACCTGCAAACCGGTTACGATAAACAAATGAATATAAGTCTGGCCAAAACAGGCGATTTTCTGGCGTTCTCATCTATTTTTGGCGAAAATATTCATACCTATTCGGCTCAGGCTTTAAAAGACTCGGAAATTTGCATGATTGAAAAGGAAAGCCTCAAAAACATTCTTTTGGAAAACCCTCAGTTTGCATTGGAAATTACTTCAAAAAATTACCGAAACGAACGTCATCTGCTGGAAATCATTAAAAACCTTTCATATAAACAAATGCGTGGAAAACTGGCTTCCGAACTGATTTATCTCTCGCAGGAAGACTTTCTGAAGGAGGCTGTTTTTGAATTGCTCACCCGACAGGAATTGGCCGATTTTGCTTCCATTTCAACCGAAAGCGCCATTAAATTCCTGAAAGAATTTGAAAAGGAAGGCATCATTCGTTTAGATGGAAAAAGCATTGAAATTGCCGACCGGAAAAAACTGGAAATCATTAGCAAAACCAGCTAACGGATGATACTTCCCGATTCCATAAAAGAACAATTGCTGGCAGAGGTTCAGTTTTCGGCCAGCCGCAGCGGCGGGCCCGGCGGACAAAACGTAAACAAGGTAAATACAAAAATTGAATTGCGTTTTCCGGTTCAGGAATCGGAAGTGTTTGACAAAGATCAAAAGCAACTCATTCTTTTAAAACTGAAAAACCGGATTAATAATCAGGGCGAACTGCTGGTAACGTCAAGTGTTGAACGCAGCCAGTGGAAAAACAAAGAAAAAGCCACTCAAAAATTTTTCGAACTTATTGAAAAAGCGCTGACCAAACCCCGAAAAAGGAAGAAAACACAACCTACTGCAGCATCACGGTTAAAGCGGATTGAGAACAAGAAAAAAGTGGCACAGAAAAAACAGTTGAGAAAACCACCCGAAACTTAAAATTGGATATTTCGGTTGAAAATCGTTTCTTTGCCCCTAAACAGGGATTTTTTCAGTATATGCGAAATTTTTTACATGTTTGCCGGATTCTGATTATCCGGATGGTGGATTTTTTTCATTTTCCCTGCCTGAGGTTTATTCCCCCCGAAATTTTCAGGTACGGTGTTACGGGTGGCGCCAATACGGCATTCGACATTTTTCTCTATTTTATTTTCTACCGTTATATTCTTGATCGTCAAATTCTTGACCTGGGTTTTGTGGCCATAAGTCCGCACATTGCTGCATTTTTGCTGGTTTTTCCCATTACCTTTTGCACCGGATTTATTCTGGCCAAATATGTCACCTTCACAGCTTCGGAATTACGCGGTAGAATTCAGCTTTTTCGTTACGGATTAACTGTTACAGCCGCAATTTTACTCAATTATGTATTTCTGAAATTTTTTGTTGAGTACGTGGGTTTGTATGCCACGTTGTCCAAAGGCCTCACTACCATAATTGTAGTTGCATTCAGCTACTTGTCTCAACGCTATTTTTCTTTTAAAACAGCATCGGTTACAAGGGTAATTTAATTCATCAGTAAACAAAAAAATGTTTATATTGTCTTGAATTTTGAATGATGCAACAATTCAGACAAACATATTACCCGACGATACTTCAGGCCGTTCACCTGCTGATTTTGTATTTGTTTATTCAAACAGTAGTTGATTTTCCGCTGGCTTTAATTGATTATTATAAAGGAACCGATTACCTGTTCAATCCTATCAAAAAAATTGTTTTAAATGCCGGCTCCACCTTTTTTATTCTGGTTTACGGCTATAAAAAAACGAAAGCACCTTTTCTTGAAGTTTTTCCTTTAAAACTATTCAATCCTTTAATATTGATTCCAATAATTACATTCTTTTGGGGAGCGCATAATTTTTTGGAAATAATAAACATAGCCGTAGAAAGAGTTATACCTTCCCCACCCTGGTTTTGGGAACTTTTCAGTAAAGTTTTTGAAAGCGATTACGGCTGGTGGGGAGCTTTTTTAAAAGTAGTGGTAATTGCTCCGGTTATTGAAGAATTAATTTTTCGGGGGCTGATTTTGCATGGGCTGCGCAAAAATTATAATGCTCTAACAGCAGTGCTGATTTCAGCTTTGCTCTTTTCATTGTTTCATTTAAATCCGTGGCAAATGCCGGCAACGTTTGTTCTGGGAGTACTCCTTGGCTGGCTAATGCTGCGAACCAATAGTATTCTTTTAGCTATTCTGGGGCATTCGCTCAATAACCTCATCGTTTTACTTACCATAACTTATTGGGAACAAATAAATACCCATGCCATTTTTTTGATGGAAAAAGAGGAAAAACTCATGCTGAGTGGATGGGTAATTGGGGCATCATTAATTCTGATTTATTTTAGCACATTCTGGCCTTTTAAAAAAACAAAAAAAAGCTAAACATTCCGGTTTCATTTCTGTTCTATTTTAAATTACTTAACATTTATATTGAACTAATTTTCATTTAAATTGTTTATCTTTCACAAAAACTATTATTCATTAACAAAATAAAATTATGGAAGAGGAAAAAGTAGTAACCATGCCGCGTATTGGCGACCAGGCTCCCGATTTTAAAGCGAACACCACTTACGGTCCTATTCAATTTTCTGAATTCAACAAAGGAAGCTGGGTTGTAATGTTCTCGCACCCTGCTGATTTTACACCGGTTTGTACCACCGAAATGAGTGGTTTTGCAATTCGCCACAACGAGTTTAAGGAATTGAATACCAAACTCCTTGGTTTAAGCATCGACAGTATTCATGCTCACGTGGCCTGGGTAAACAATGTAAAGAAAAACACCGGTGTGCTTTTCGATTTCCCGATTATTGCTGATATCGACATGAAAGTGTCTAAACTTTACGGTATGCTTCAGCCCAACGAAAGTGAAACTGCCGCTGTTCGGGCAGTTTTCTTCGTCGATCCCAAAGGAAAAATCAGATTGATTATGTATTATCCGTTGAATGTAGGACGGAATATGGATGAAATCATCAGGGTTTTAAAGGCACTTCAAACTTCTGATAAGCACGGAGTAGCAATGCCACTGAACTGGATTCCGGGCGACAAAGTGATTGTTCCTCCGCCAAAAACGGTTCAGGATATGGAAGAACGCGAAAAAAGCGACTATGAAATGGTTGACTTTTACCTGGCAAAGAAAAGTTTATAATTCGTTTCACACAATAAACAAACTAAAGGCTGTCTGTTACAAGACAGCCTCTTTTTTTTTCAAACAATTCCGACATTCAATATTTACAGGGTTTTCCAAACATCCGCAACCACACAATTTTTTTTTTAAATATATCACGATTTTCTTTTTCTGAAAATTCTTTTATATCTATTTTTAAAACCTTAAATCCAAAAAATTTAATCTAATGAAAAAGCTGGTTTATGCTCTGTTTATCTCCACCTTTTGTATTATTCAGGCGTTTGCCCAATCGGGAAAAGTTTTCGATAACCTTTCCATGAAAAGTGAAATTCTGAACATGGAACGCAAGTATGCCATTTACCTGCCACCGGATTATGAAACATCTGAACGCAGTTACCCCGTACTTTATTTACTGCATGGCGCAGGAGACGACCAAAGCGGATGGGTTCAGTTTGGTGAAGTATTAAACATTACAGATAAAGCCATAAAAAATGGCGCTTCAACTTCCATGATTATAGTAATGCCCGATGCCAACACCGGCCAGCGGGGTTACACAAATGATGTAAGCGGGAACTGGCGTTATGAAGATTTCTTTTTTGAAGAATTTATGCCTTTCATTGAACAAAAATACCGGATTCGAACAGAAAAACGCTATCGTGCGGTAGCTGGCCTTTCCATGGGAGGTGGCGGAACTTTTTATTATGCCCTGCACCGCCCCGATTTATTTTCGGCAGCCTGTCCGCTCAGCGCTTCAACCGGCCCGCTTACCCGCGAGGAAGTGAAAAATATTATGCAACGCCGGGGAATGCCTGATGCACCTGAAGCAAAAATGAATGAGTGGTATGAAAAATACAGCGTAACCGAAATGGTAAAAAATCTGCCTGAAGAAGATTTAAAAGCTGTTCGCTGGTATATCGACTGTGGCGACGATGATTTTCTTTTTGAAGGCAATGCTCTGGTGCACATTGCATTAAAAAAACAAAACATTCCGCATGAATACCGGGTTCGCGACGGAGCACACAACTGGACCTACTGGCGCGAATCGCTGCCCGAGGTGCTTCGTTTTGTTTCCGATGGGTTTCACCAGCATTAGCAGAAATATTTAATAGAACATTTTACCGAAATTTTCAAATTCCATTTTGTTGCGATGACAATATGAATTACATTTGTAACTTTTGATCACTAAACTAAATGTACTGCAAATGAAATTCGGCTGTTTCGACGACAAAAAACGTGAGTATGTCATTACACGTCCGCAAACACCATGGCCCTGGATAAATTACCTGGGTAATGATGATTTCTTCAGCCTGGTTTCCAATACCGGCGGTGGATACAGTTTTTTTAAAGACCCGCGTTTCAGGCGGATTACACGCTTTCGGTACAACAATGTTCCCATCGACGATAACGGTAAATATTTTTATATTAACGACAATGGCACCATCTGGTCGCCGGGTTGGAAACCGGTAAAAACAGAGCTTGACCGTTACGAATGCCGGCACGGACTGGGCTACACGCAAATTACAGGTATTAAAAACAACTTGTCAGCCGAAGCTACTTATTTCGTGCCATTGCAAATTCCTGCAGAAATACAGCGGGTAAAGCTTAAAAATCTGGGGAGTGAAAAGAAAAGTTTTAAGCTCTTTTCGTTTGTAGAATGGAACCTGTGGAATGCGCAGGACGACATGACCAATTTCCAGCGAAATTACAACATTGGCGAAGTTGAGGTTGAAGACTCAACTATATACCATAAAACCGAATACCGTGAACGCCGCAACCACTATGCATTTTATTCGGTTAACCGGAATATGGAGGGGTTTGATACCGACCGCGAATCTTTTGCGGGCCTTTACAATTCATATTCCAATCCGGATGTGGTAAGGGAAGGAAAATCTAAAAACTCGGTGGCACACGGCTGGTCGCCCATTGCTTCGCATTATTTTGAAATTGAATTAAACCCCGGCGAAGAAACCGAACTGATTTTTGTATTGGGTTATGTTGAAAATGAGGAGGAAGAAAAATGGGAATCGAAAAAAGTCATCAATAAAACCAAAGCCAAAGCGCTGATTCAGAAATTTTCTGTTTCTGATACCGTAGAAGCAGAACTCCAAAAACTAAAGGACTACTGGACAGGTCTGTTGTCGAACTACCAGGTAAAAAGCCACGACGAACGACTCGACCGCATGGTAAACATCTGGAACCAGTACCAAAACATGGTCACGTTCAACAT
>JAHYIT010000084.1 GCA_019429205.1 Mariniphaga sp.
CGGAAAAAACGTTTTCAAACGTATTTAAGGGTGTAAGCAGAATTATTAAAAAACGAATGAATTTAGAACCCGATTATATTATCAATAAGTTTATTTCAGGGAAAAGACTGACAGAGGAGGAATTTGCTTTTCTGGATAACCTGTTAAACAATTTGAATTGCCGGACACAATTGACACACATGCTGGAAGAAAAATGGAACCAGAGCGAAATTGAAGAAGTTAAAATCAAGTTTGAACAGATTAAAGAAAAAATCGGGATTTCAACTTTCAGGTTGAGGATGAACCGGTTGTTCATAGTTTTATGTAAGGCAGCAGCAGTTTTGTTAATTCCATTACTTGCTGCTGTTCTTTACTTTTATAGCAATCATCCCGTTTCTAACGAGATGCTTTCACTTTCAACCGAGAAAGGTGAAATAACAAATGTAATACTTCCCGATGGTTCTAAGGTTTGGCTCAATGTGGATTCTAAACTAAGTTATCCTGTTAGTTATGGCATTAAATCCCGAAATATTGAGTTAAAAGGAGAAGCCTATTTCGAAGTAGCTAAAAATGAAGAAATTCCGTTTGAGGTTAAGACAGAAAATTTAACAACCAAAGCGCTTGGTACCCACTTTGTTATTTCAGCCTACCCCGAATCTTCAACCATAAAATCTTCACTTATTGAAGGTTCTGTAGAAGTGAGTTTAGAAAAAAATCAAAAAATATTAAAACCGGGTCAACAGGTGGTTTTGGATAAAGGAAACAGAAAATTGGTATTTCAATCATTTGATGAAGAATATGAATTAGGATGGAAAAACGATCAGCTAATATTTAGGTTAACCCCATTTGGCGACGTAATTTCAAGGCTTGAAAAGTGGTACGATATCAACATAGAATACAACCCGGATTTGTTTAAGTCTGAAACATTAACCGTGCGTTTCGAAAAGCATGAAACATTGGAACAGGTACTGAGGGTGTTTTCAAAAGCAAACGGATTTAGTTATTCCGTTGAAGGTAAAAACATCATCATTAAAAGAATGAAAAAGGGAAAAGTGTAATAAAAAAAACGGGCAAAGCCGTTAGCGGCGGCAAAGCCCGAAAAATGTAATATTTTTATTAATTAAAACTTTGCAAATCTATGAAAAAAAAGAGATTTTTACTGATGGGAGAAGATTTTCTCCTGTTACGAAAAATGTTAAGAATTATGAAACTAACCACGTTTCTTGTTTTTGCTGCAACCCTCATGGTTTCTGCGAGTGTTTATTCACAGAGTACCCGGTTAACAATGCAATTTTCTGAGATAACTTACGGGAAGTTGTTCCAGGAAATTGAAAAGCAGACCGAATTCAGGTTTGCATTTTCCAATTCAAAGCTCGATTCCTATCAAAAAATCAAACTTGATGTTACGGATGAAACTTTGGAAAAAATTCTGGACAAGGCACTGCCTGAAGGAATTACCTATGAAATTATTGATCGGTATGTGGTCATCCTGAATGCTTTTGAAAAAGCTTCAGTTGCTGAAATAAAGCGACAGCAGCAGCAACCCGCCGTCTCAGGTACCGTAACCGACCAATCCGGACAGCCACTGCCCGGTGTTACAGTAGTTGTAAAAGGCACCACCCAGGGCACGGTAACTAATTCGGATGGAAATTATACGTTATCGAATATTCCTGAAGATGCTACGCTGGTATTTTCGTTTGTAGGAATGAGAACTCATGAAATTGAGGTTGGAAACCAGACAACTATTGAGGTGACAATGGTTGTGGAGGCGATTGGAATTGAAGAGGTGGTTGCAGTAGGTTATGGAACTGTCCGTAAAAGGGATTTAACCGGTTCGGTTGCATCGGTACAAGCCGAAACACTGGAAAATGCCACATCACCCAATATTGTTCAGGCATTACAGGGTGTTATGCCAGGGTTGTCAGTTGAAATTAGGTCATCAAGTGCCGAACAAAACGCAATTTTTAGAGTTCGGGGAGAACAATCCATAACTGCAAGCAATAATCCATTAATTATTTTGGATGGAATTCCCTGGGAAGGTAATTTATCTGAGATTCCTTCTGCTGATGTCCAATCTATCGATGTGTTGAAAGACGCATCATCAACTGCAATTTATGGTGCAAGGGGAGCTAACGGAGTAATTTTAATTACTACAAAAAAAGGGAATATCGGAGAAACAAGAGTTTCTATCCGGTCATCTTATGGCTTTCTCCAATTGGCTAAAAAACCAGATGTGTTAAATGGCGATGAATTTTGGGATTATAAATTGGAGTATCTTGAAGTTGATCCTGACATAGCCATGACAAATACGGAAATGGAGAATTATACAGCTGGTATTTCAACAGACTGGGTTGATCTTATCACCAGAATAGGGCAACAACAAGAACATACATTAACCTTATCAGGAGGTGAAAAGAATCATTTGTTCTATATTTCAGGTAATTTTCTGAATACTAAGGGTATAGCAAAGAATGACGATTTTTCCAGGTATTCTTTTAGATTAAATTTTAAACAGGACTTATCAGATTGGCTGCGCTTTGCAACGAATACATCAATGGTATATCTTGATCGCGATGGCCATGCAGCTGACTTCTCTAGGGCTATCCGAATGAATCCATTGGCTACGCCATTTAATGAAGATGGTACAATTAAAATGTACCCCTGGCCTGAGGATCCCTTTTATGCTAATCCGCTTAGTCCTTTAAATGTGCAAAATTTAGATCGGGACCATAAGTTGTTTACCAATAATTATTTTGATATCGATATTCCATTTATTAAGGGATTGAATTATCGTTTAAACACAGGATTAACTTTTCAGTATATAAATGAGGAAACTTATTGGGACGATCAAACGATTCAAGGGTTAACCAGTGGAGGGGTTTCCAATGTAAGAAACAGATTTAATATCAATGCATTGGTTGAAAACATCCTTAGTTACCAGAAAATAATTGGAGATCACTCTTTTGGATTTACCGGTTTATATAGTCTCCAGTGGGATGAATATAAAACAAGGGCAGTAAGAGCAGAAGGATTTCCCAGCCATGTTTTAACTACATACCAGGAAAATTCGGGAGCCTTGATAAACCCCACATCAAATTTAACGCAAACAGGATTGGTTTCTCAAATGGCAAGACTAAACTATATTTATAAAGGCAAATATTTATTGACATCTACAATAAGAAGAGATGGATTTTCAGGTTTTGGAGAAAATACAAAATATGGAGTTTTCCCTTCTTTTGCCCTGGGCTGGAACCTGTCAGAAGAAGATTTTATTGCTGAAAATGTAGATTGGGTTGAACAACTAAAGTTAAGGGCATCCTGGGGTGCAGCTGGTAACCAGGCAATCGGTGCATACAGTACACTTTCCAGGTTAGCCAACAGAAACTATTTAACTGGTCCCACAGGAACCACCACTGCCACAGGATA
The DNA here is from genome assembly GCA_019429205.1 of Mariniphaga sp. GTDB lineage: Bacteria > Bacteroidota > Bacteroidia > Bacteroidales > Prolixibacteraceae > Mariniphaga. Next base: position 3,406 of record JAHYIT010000084.1, read on the forward strand.
CGTACCCAGTAAATTGTCAAATCCTGATTTGGGATGGGAGACGACAAAAAACTGGAATGCGGGTCTTGATTTCATCATTTTCAATGGAAAATTAGGTGGAACCATCGATGTGTTTAAATCAAATGTTTACGACCTGCTTTTGAACAGGCAAATTTCCGCCATTTTTGGCATACCAGGATCAGAAATAACGGAAAATATTGGTAGAACCGAAAACAAAGGTCTGGAGTTTAGCTTAAACGGCACACCGGTTCAAACCCGCGATTTTACATGGAATCTGGCCCTAAATTACAGTGCTTCCAGGAACAAAATTGTTGAATTATATGGAGATGGGGAAGATGATTTGCTTAACAGATGGTTTATCGGAGAGCCAATTAATGTTTATTATGGTTATGGTTGGGAAGGTATCTTTCAACTGGATGATAATATTGGCGAAAGTCCGCAACCTGATGCAAAACCGGGGTGGGTCAAAATTATTGATAAAAATAACGATGGAAAAATATCAGAGCTTGATCGTATGATTCTGGGACAAACATTTCCTGATTTCGTAGCAGGACTAAATTCTAACTTCAAGTATAAAAATCTTTCACTCAATTTGTTTTTCTCAGGTGTTGTGGGTATCGAAAAACCCAATAATCTCGGTAATCCAGCCCATGCCAATGAATATAGATTGAATAATTACAGAACATGGGATTATTGGACACCAGAAAATCCTTCCAAAAAATATCCTGCCAATAAGCCAGATGTAAATAAAACCCCATATGCGGATTTCATGGAGGATGCCAGTTTCGTAAGGCTGAAAGATGTAAGAGTAGCTTACGACTTAAGCCAGGTTGCGAAAGAACTCATAAATTTGAAAAGCTTTAACATTTATTTTAATGTCAACAATGTATTTACAATAACCAATTGGTCGGGAATTGATCCCGAACTTTCAAATCAGCAATCGATTCCGATGCAAAGAACATATATGATGGGTTTAAATGTTGAATTTTAAAAAATGAAAAAATGAAAAAATATATAAAAACTCTATTGATAATCAATATCATAATATTTAGTTCTTGTTCAACTGATGACTTTTTGAAAGAAATTCCAAAAGATATAATCGCGGCAGACAATCTGTACGAAAATTATGATGGATTTCAAGCCGGGATCAATGGGCTTTATTCTTATGTATTAAAAGAAAGACAAGGACCAGGAACTACAAGTAATTATGTTTTTAATATTCCCATGATACAGGGATTGGATATTAGCTGGGCCCCCAGATGGTTTGATACAGGGAATTCCGGGTATATTGAACTGAACACATTGACCTCGGAAGCAGCTTTCCTTGGAGATTTATGGGATTGGCTTTATCAGGTTATTAATGCTGCCAATACAATTATCGAACGTGCAGAGAATGAAAACATTGACTGGCAGGGCACTAATACAGAGAATGAGGCAAGGGAAAATCGTGTTTTAGCCGAGGCAAGAACCATTAGGGCCTGGGCATACCGGCATTTAACAAACCTCTGGAATGACGTACCGCTGACAACAAAAGAGTCAAAAGGATCCGACATTGGTATGGAATGGAGACCTACCCCAAGAAGAGAGGTAGAGGAGCAAATGGAAACAGATTGGTTGTTTGCAATGGAACATCTTCCGGAAGCGCAAGAAATACCGGGCAGGTTGTCAAAGGCTGTACCCATGCACTATTTGGCAGAATTATATCTTATCTGGGGAAATTATAGTCAGGCCGAGACAATGGCTAAGAATTTGATTAACAACAACAACTTTTCATTGATTACTGAGCGGTATGGCGTTGAACAAAATCAACCGGGTACCCCATTTACAGATATGTTTATTGATGGAAATGTGAGTAGATTTCAGGGGAATACAGAAGTGCTGTGGTCTTTCCAGAGAGAGTATCAGGTTATTGGAGGTGAGATAAAATCGAATATGCGGCGAATGTATAATTTTCCATACAATTTAAAATTCAAGGGTGTATCTTTACAAATTACCGTTGACCGGGGAGGCAGAGGACTATCTCGTGTTTCTCCTACAACATGGGCCATTGAAAATTTTGGAGATAATGATGACCGGGGCGGACCATTCGCCCTTCGGAAATATTATATTATCCAGGCAGGAGATAGAGTAGATGCGGGGGCAGGATATGCTGTAGGCGATACCTTATGGCTGGATTGGAGCCTGGGCAACATGGTAAAGACGAATGTCGGTTGGCCTTCCATCACAAAGTTTGATTATGCAATTGAACAGAACTTATCAGGAAGTGCGAGTTATAAGGATGAACCATACCTGAGGTTGGGAGAAACCTATTTACTGCTTGCCGAAGCACAGATTATGCAGGGTAAAACAACCGAGGCGGCTGAAACAATCAATGTAATTCGCAGAAGGGCCAATGCACCGGAAATCTCCCCGGGAGAAGTTACTGTGGATTTTCTTTTGGATGAACGTGCCCGGGAACTGCTGTTTGAGGAACATCGCAGGTATGTGCTGGTACGTCTCAATAAATATGTTGAACGCGTAAAGGCACATAATTATATGGCAGCTCCATATGTCTCGGAACAGTATCATTATTTGCCTGTACCACAACATGTTATAGATGCTTCGCCAGGATACCCGCAAAATCCGGGTTATTAATCAAATATTATAAAACAAAACAAAGTTAACCATCTGTTTTTTAACGGGTGGTTAACTGTTATTCATATCTGAAAAATGAGAAATAAAATAATTAGTACTTTTCTTTTTTTGTGTATTTTAACCGCATCTGTAAGTGCTCAAAACAGAGCAGCATGGATGAAAGATGCAAAATGGGGAGTTATGTTACATTACAGTGCTGCAATATTAGCCTCTGAAAATAAGCTGAATCCCGATTCCATTAGTATTGATAAATGGAATGAACTCATTGATAATTTCGATTGTGAAAAACTGGCAAAGCAGTTATCGGATGTGGGTGTCGGATACCTGGTCATCACAATTCGACATATCGGAGGATTTTTTATGGCACCCAATTACATGTATGAGCATTATATGGGGCAAGCGCCCGGTATTAGCAGCAACCGCGATCTAATAGTTGATTTACATCATGCTTTAGATCAATACGGAATTAAGCTAGTTACATACGTATCTTCTCATTTTAATTTTAATCCGGCAGAAATAAAAGCATTTGCGTTTGACAGAGATGATCCAAGAAAGGCAGAAATGTATCTGCGTTGGCAGGAAGTTATCAGAGAATTTTCTATGCGTTGGGGAGAAAAAGTCTCCGGGTGGTGGGTTGATGGCTGTTATCGTCCCAATACTAATTTCAGGCATCCGGATATTCCGAACTTTGCTTCTATGGCTGCTGCTGTGCGTGCCGGCAATCCAAATAGTATAGTTGCTTTTAATCCGGGTGTTTTCCCGAGAATAATGTCGATTACTCCTTACGAGGATTACACCGCAGGAGAAATTAATAATCCTGAAAGTATAAGTTACAGGAATACCTATGATCAAACGATTGATGGAAAGCAAATCCACATTTTAAGCTATTTAGGCAAAACATGGGGACAAGGCAATCCCAGGTTTACCGCAGAACAAATAATAAAGTATAGCCTGGTTGTTAATGAACAAGGCGGAGCAGTAACCTGGGACGTTCCACCATTGCGAAATGGAACTATATCAGGCGATTTTATGAAACAATTGGTTAAGATTGGAGAAGCTCTGGGTACCAATAAAAAATAGTTGTTTACATGTAGGTTCGTATTAAAAACAAATAAAATGCAACAATTTAAAAGTATAATTTTTCTTTTTCTATTAACAAGATTATTTTTCTCTTGTAAATCAGAAGTTAAAGAAACCCGCCCCAACATTGTAGTTATCCTATGCGATGATTTAGGATATGGCGATTTATCCTCTTACGGGCATCCGATCATTCAAACGCCTAATCTGGATAAATTAGCAGAAGATGGGATAAAATTTACCAGCTTCTATTCGGCGGCACCGGTATGCTCACCAGCGCGTGCCGGCCTGTTAACCGGCAGAAGCCCGAACCGTGCAGGTATTTATGATTACATAAGGGCTGCAGGAAGACCAATGGACGAATGTCTCGACCTGGTTCATTTACAGGCAGACGAACAAACTATTCCTGCCATGTTAAAAGAGGCAGGGTATTCAACCTGTTTAGCAGGGAAATGGCACCTCAGTTCAAAGTTTAATACAGATGAACAGCCAACACCCGGTTATTTCGGTTTCGACCATTGGTTTGCTACGCAGAATGTTGCAAGGCCGACCCATAAAAACCCGAATAACTTTATACGAAATGGCAAAGAAGTAGGTGAATTGAAAGGATTTAGTTGCCAGCTTGTAGTTGACGAAGTTCTGAATTGGCTACAAAACAAAAAATCCGATAATCCTTTCTACGTGGAGGTTTCTATTCACGAACCCCATGGACCAATAGAGTCGCCTCAGTATTTGGTTGAGAATTATTTACCAAAATCGATAAATGAAAACCAGGCACAATATTTTGCCAATGTGGCTAACATGGATGATGCCGTTGGACGTTTGTTGAAATATCTGAAAGAAAACTATGGTGAAAATACACTGATAATTTTTACTTCAGATAACGGACCTGAGACTTTGAATCGCTTTCCGGCTGCAACAAGGGCGTATGGTTCGCCGGGGCCGTTAAAAGGAATGAAATTATGGACAACAGATGGAGGAATCCGGGTCCCGGGTATTTTAAACTGGTTAGGAAAAGAAACATACAACGGAACTTCGGATGCTGTTGTCTCGCTGTTGGATTTTATGCCCACTTTTGCAGAGATTTCCGGAGTAAAACTGCCTGAAAGAGCGCTGGACGGGCAGTCTATGATTCCTGTAATTAAAACCGGAAAGATGGAGAGGCACAAACCCCTGTTATGGATTTTTTACGATGCTATTAACGAACACAGGGTAGCCATGCGCACCGATAACTGGAAAATTCTCACCCGCCTGAAAAACGATACTACCTACCTCCCGTTGATACATAACTTATATGAAGGAAATGAAGAATTGGTTAAGCAGGCCCATTTGGTTGATTTTGAATTGTACAATATGAACGAAGATATTAAGGAAGCAGAGAATGTTGCTGAAAAATATCCTGAGCAATTTGAGGAGATGAAAAAACTTGTAAAAATAGAGTACAGCAAGTTAGTAGAGGGAAGTTATGTTTGGAGTAGAGAAGGTGAATAATTTTAAAATAACATGAGTTTTTGAATGAACAACTAAAGGTCTGGTAAAATCCAACCTGATTAATTATGATGAAACGAGTATGACGATTTTTGACACAAACAAGAAAAATTAAAATTATGCGAGAGCCACGGGTATGGAATCCGGGATATTATTTTAGTCCAAATTTTTTTGTTGAATTACAAGACAATAACTTAAATTTATAAAAGCAGAGAGATGATAAAATTGAAATTAGCCATTTGGTTTGTGTCACAGATTATTTTCCTATGCCTTTTTATCCCCTTTAATGGATTTACGCAGCAGGCAGTGTGGGAGGAGGTTGCTCCCGGAGTATGGAGGGGGATCGTCGGAGTTCCGGAAAAACCGGATTTTTTGTCGGTGGCAGAACCGGATGTCAAAAAGGAGGCATTGCAGAGAATGCCGGTGGTCAGGATCCCTGAACAGCCCGGGCAAATGGTGGCTGCCATGCACGACCGGTCGGTATACCTGCGGTTTCCTCTACAGAGAGAGGAGCAGCTTTTTGGGTTTGGACTGAACTTTAAAACCATTCACCAAAGGGGAAAGGTCTTAACCCTGCATGTGGATCATTACGGAGGAAGAGATAATGGGCGCACCCATGCCCCTGTTCCTTTTTTTGTTTCGAACAGCGGATATGGCGTGTTCATTAACTCAGCCCGCTATCTGAAAGTGTGGGCGGGTACAGCCGTCAGGAAGGACAGTGAGAATCCGCCGGTGGTTTATGACCGGAATACAGACCGGGAGTGGACTTCACGGCCCTACTCTGATGCCGTTGAAATTCTGGTTCCCGCAGAGGGGGTGGAGGTATACCTGTTTGCAGGGCCAACCCCTCTGGATGTGGTAAGGCGATACAATCTCTTTATGGGAGGTGGCTGTCTGCCACCACGATGGGGTCTGGGGTTTACCCACAGGGTTCATAGTCTCTATTCTGATGACGATGTGCGAAACGAGGTGAAAGCGTTCAACGAAAGGGGTTTCCCGCTTGACTTTATCGGTCTGGAACCGGGATGGCAGAGCGCTTCCTACCCCTGCACCTTTGAATGGTCGCCTGAGCGGTATCCGGAACCCGCAAAGTTCGTTGCGGATATGCTGGATCAGGGGGTGCGGCTTAACCTGTGGATAAACCCATATGTTTCACCTGAATCCCCTGTTTATGAAAAAATTAAGAAATATACGGGGAGCCATACTGTGTGGAATGGCATCGTTCCCGATTTTTTTATGGATGAAGCCGATGAGATTTTAAAAGAGCAGTTTGTCCGGAGTCAGGTTGATATTGGAATCAGCGGCTATAAAATAGATGAAGTGGATGGTTATGATCATTGGCTCTGGCCTGATGTGGCTACCTTCCCTTCGGGCATCAGCGCCGAACAGATGCGCCAGACCTATGGGTTGAAGATCCAGAAGTTTCTTGATGAACTATACAGAGAGAAGAACCAGCGCACATACGGGTTGGTACGCGCCTCAAATGCCGGAGCCTCACCTTTGCCTTTTGTGCTGTATAACGATTACTACGATCACAAAGATTTTATTACTGCTCTCTGCAACAGTGGCTTCAGTGGGATCCTCTGGACGCCGGAGGCAAGAGGTTCCCGAACGGCGGAAGAGTGGCTGCGAAGAATGCAGTCGGTCTGTTTTTCTCCCATGGCCATGATTAACGCCTGGTCGAGTGGCACCAAACCCTGGTCTTTCCCTGAGGTAGCAGATGCCGTAAGAGATATTACTCATCTGAGAATGCAGCTTATGCCCTATTTCTACAGCGAATTTGCAAAATACCACTTTGAAGGAACCCCTCCGTTCCGGGCCATGTACCTTGAGCCTCAGTTTAACCACTCTCTGGAAAAAGTGAGAGGCTCCTCCAGCCTTGAGGAGAACCCCTATGCGGAAGCTATCACCCGGGAGATCAAGGACCAGTATATGGCAGGGGAAAATTTGCTTGTTGCCCCTATGTTTGCCGGTCAGGAGAACCGGATGGTGGTGCTGCCCGAAGGGAGATGGTATGACTTTTATACCGGTGAATTTGCCGGGGAGGGGGAGGTGATCACCGTTGAACCGGGATTGGAAAAAATACCGGTCTTTGTAAAAGACGGAGGCATAGTGCCAATGATGAAGCCCCTTTTACGCTCACCGAAAGCAGGTGAAAAAGTGGATATAGAGATTCGCCATTACGGCACTAAAGCGGGAAATTACCTTTTGTATGATGACGATGGTGAGACATTCGACTATGAGAAGGGAGCCTATAGCTGGAGAAAAGTAGCGGTTGAACGGAAAGAGTCAGGTGAGTTTTTGAGAAATATCTCACCGGCTGAGAGAGGGAAACCTGACAATATTGGTGCGATTACCTGGAAGCAGATGACAAACCAATAAAAGCATATTTTAATAACAAGATCAATTATTAACATTTAAATCAGTACTCAAGAAAATGTTTTTTTTACGAAAAATGAAACAATTTAAAAGTATAATTTTTCTTTTTCTATTAACAAGATTATTTTTCTCTTGTAATTCAGAAGTTAAAGAAACCCGCCCCAACATTGTAGTGATCCTTTGTGATGATTTAGGATATGGCGATTTATCTTCATACGGGCATCCAATCATTCAAACTCCAAATTTGGATAGATTAGCTGAAGACGGAATTAAATTTACCAGCTTCTATGCGGCGGCACCGGTATGCTCACCAGCGCGTGCCGGCCTGTTAACCGGCAGAAGCCCGAACCGTGCAGGTATTTATGATTATATCCGGCCTTCAGAAAGAAGTACGAATGAATGTCTGGATTTGGTTCATTTACAGGCTGACGAACAAACAATACCTGCTATGCTGAAAGAGGCGGGATACTCAACCTGTTTAGCGGGAAAATGGCATTTAAATTCAAAGTTTAACAGCGAGGCACAGCCAACACCCGGTTATTTCGGTTTCGACCACTGGTTTGCTGTTGAGAACGTAGCATTACCAAGCCATGAAAACCCAAATAATTTTGTGCGCAATGGCAAAGAAGTAGGTGAAATGAAAGGTTTTAGTTGCCAGATTATAGTTGACGAAGTTTTGAATTGGTTACAAAACAAAGAAACCGGTAATCCATTTTACGCGTTAGTTTCTTTTCCCGAACCCCATGGACCAATAGAGTCGCCTCAGTATTTGGTTGAGGATTATTTACCAAAATCGATAAATGAAAACCAGGCACAATATTTTGCCAATGTAGCCAATATTGATGATGCTGTTGTCTCACTGTTGGATTTTATGCCCACTTTTGCAGAGATTTCCGGAGCAAAACTGCCTGAAAGAGCGCTGGACGGGCAGTCTATGATTCCTGTAATTAAAACCGGAAAGATGGAGAGGCACAAACCCCTGTTATGGATTTTTTACGATGCTATTAACGAACACAGGGTAGCCATGCGCACCGATAACTGGAAAATTCTCGCCCGTATGAAAAACGATACTTCCTACCTCCCGTTGATACATAACTTGTATGAAGGAAATGAAGAATTGGTTAAGCAGGCCTATTTGGTTGATTTTGAATTGTACAATATGAAAGAAGATATTAAGGAAGCAGAGAATGTTGCTAAAAAATATCCTGAGCAATTTTAATGAGATGAAAATGATAAAATGTATTAACAACGTTAAATTTTTAATCAAATGAAAAAGATAACAATTTTTGTTTTACTGGGTATTGTATTGGTATCTGTAAATGCTCAAAACAGAGCAGCATGGATGAAAGATGCAAAATGGGGTGTAATGTTACATTACAGTGCCGCAATATTAGCATCTGAAAATAAGCTGAATCCCGATTCCATTAGTCTTGATAAATGGAATGAACTTATTGATAATTTCGATTGTGAAGCGCTTGCAAAGCAATTGTCGGATGTAGGTGCCGGATATCTGATCATTACAATTCGACATGTCGGAGGATTTCTTATGGCACCCAATTACATGTATGAGCATTATATGGGGCAAGCGCCCGGTATTAGCAGCAACCGCGATCTAATAGTTGATTTACATCATGCTTTAGATCAATACGGAATTAAGCTAATGACATACTTTCCTTCTAAGTTTCGTTTTAATCCGGCAGAAATAAAAGCATTTGCATGGGATAGTGATGATCCAAGAAAGGCAGAAATGTATCTGCGTTGGCAGGAAGTTATCAGGGAGTTTTCTATGCGTTGGGGCGATAAGGTCTCTGGTTGGTGGATAGATGGTTGTTATCTGCCCAATACACATTTCAGGCATCCGGATATTCCGAACTTTGCTTCTATGGCTGCTGCTGTGCGTGCCGGCAATCCAAATAGTATAGTTGCTTTTAATCCGGGTGTTTTCCCCAGAATAATGTCAATGACACCGTATGAAGATTACACCGCAGGAGAAATTAATAATCCTGAAAGTATAAGTTACAGGCATACTTACGATCAAACGATTGATGGAAAGCAAATCCACATTTTAAGCTATTTGGGAAGAACGTGGGGGCAGGGTGACCCCAGATTTTCTGAAGAACAAATAATAAAGTATAGCCTGGATGTTAATAAACAAGGTGGAGCAGTAACCTGGGACGTTCCACCATTGCGAAATGGAACTATATCAGACGATTTCATGAAACAATTGGTTAAGATTGGAGAAGAGCTGGGGACGATTAAGTAAGAACATTAGGTTTATGGTAAATAATAATTTGCTCAAAACTGCTTTAGGAGGTATCTTTTTGTTTGCTCTTCATGCAACGAACAATGCTGCAGGCAATAATCATCAGAGGCCTAATAAATTGATGCGATTAAACCCTGAATTATTAATAAAAGTTGGAGGAATATCAAAAATGAGAAAAATACTTTTACTTACACTAACAGCCGTTTTTCAACTACTATCTTTTCAGGTAGTCAATGCAAAAATTAAACTTCCCGCTATAGTATCTTCCAACATGGTTTTGCAGCGTAATTCGCATGTTACGCTGTGGGGATGGGCAGATCCCTATGAACAGATAGAGATAAAAGCATCATGGTTGATGAATACATTGCAGTTGGAGGCCGACAAAGCGGGTAACTGGCGCATTGAAGTGAAAACAACCAAAAGTAAAGAGCCTCAGATTATTGAATTACACAGTAAAACTTCTGATATTACATTGGAAAATGTGCTGTTTGGAGAGGTCTGGTTGTGTTCCGGTCAATCAAATATGGAAATGCCCGTTAAGGGATATAATGGTCAGCCAATATTTGGTTCTTTATCAGCAATTGCTCGTTCGAACAATCCAAATCTGCGACTATTCACGGTTAACCCGGGTGGCTCAAAAACACCTTTAAAGGATGTTGAGAAATATATTTCGTGGCAACAAGCTACGCCTGAGAGTGTTTCTGATTTTAGTGCAGTTGGTTATTTCTTTGGCCAACAACTACAAGAAATTCTTGATGTTCCGGTGGGGTTAATATCTACATCCTATGGAGCCAGTTCGGTCGAGGCATGGATGAGCAAAGAGGTGATGAACAGGTATCAGGAAATCAACCTTGAAAACGTTGATATTACTAAAAACCCAAATAAAACGCCAACCGCATTATTTAATTCAATGATTCATCCATTAATACCTTATACCATAAAAGGAGTAATATGGTATCAAGGCGAAGCGAATCGCAGAGAGCCCGTTAAATACAAAGAACTTTTTCCTGCAATGGTTAAAGATTGGAGAACACGCTGGGGATTGGGCGATTTCCCATTTTATTATGTGCAAATTGCTCCTTTCTTATACAACAATAAAAATGATATTGAATTAGAGACTACTAAAAACAGTGCCTTTCTCCGGGAAGCGCAATTAGAATGCCTGGATCTGATCCCTAACTCAGGCATTGCAATTACACTGGATATTGGAAATGCAGAATTCATCCACCCTCCTAAAAAGAAAGAAGTAGCCGACCGCTTATTATATAATGCACTTAACCAAACTTATGGTTTTAATGCCGTTGATTATGCATCACCCAGGTATGACTCGCATGAAATAAAGGACGGAGGAATAGTTCTAAGCTTCAAAAATGCAGAAGCAGGACTTTATTGCTTTGATAAACTGGAAGGATTTGAGATTTCAGGAAATGATAAAATCTTTTATCCGGCAGAGGCAAAAATCGTAGACAGAAACAAGATAATTGTGAAGAGCGAAAAAGTGACTGAACCAAAGGCAGTCAGATATGCCTGGCGTAATTGGGTTATTGGAACCTTGTATGCTACCAGTCTGTTGCCAGTGTCATCATTCAGGACCTATGTGGATGATCCTGTCGATGGCTGGGCAGTAACCGGAAATCCGGAAAAATACTTTTCAGCAACTACTTATAAATTGCTTGAATCAACTCCTGAAAGTATTCAAATAAAAAAGCTTAAACATTTAAAATGAAACGGATAATAATTTTTACGGTGGGATTGACTCTGTTTTTTTCTTGTAGTAACCAAAAAATAGCTTATAAAGCTTTTTATCCAGGACAAGAATGGAAAGATGATAATGGTGTTCATATAAATGCACATGGAGGAGGGGTCTTGTTTTTTAATCAAACCTACTATTGGTATGGTCAACATATGATTGAAGGGAGTATTGGAAATACGGCACAAGTAGGGGTTCATGTTTATTCATCTAAAGATTTATATAACTGGAAGGATGAAGGAATCGCTTTATCGGTAGATAGTTTAGATTCTAACTCAGATATTGCAAAGGGTTGCATTTTGGAAAGACCTAAAGTAATCTACAATGAAAAAACGAAAAAGTTTGTAATGTGGTTTCACCTGGAACTAAAAGGACAGAGGTATAATTCTGCAAGATCTGGTGTAGCAGTAGCCGATAATCCAACAGGACCTTTTGTATTCAATGAATCGATGAGGCCAAACAAAGGTGTCTGGCCTGTTAACGTTCAGGATTTTCATAAACTTCCTGTTTCGGATACCATAAAAAGTAGTTACTGCGGAGGACCGGGTTGTCTTCCTAATCATGTAGATTCGTTGAATATATTAGGCCGGGATTTTGAGCATGGACAAATGGCCAGAGATATGACTTTGTTCGTTGATGATGACGGAAAAGCCTACCATTTATATTCCTCTGAAGAAAATAGCACTTTACATATAGCTGAACTAAGTGATGATTATCTTACACATTCAGGAAGATATGCCAGATTTTTTATCCACAGATACATGGAAGCACCAACTATCTTTAAGACCAGTAAAGGGAAATATTATTTCATTGCCTCGGATTGTACTGGCTGGCATCCAAATGCTGCCCGATCAGCTGTTTCTGATAACATATTTGGTCCATGGAAGGAATTAGGAAACCCATGCATTGGTCCGGATTCTTTAACCACTTTTGATTCGCAAGGCACCTTTATTATTCCAGTTCAAGGGAAAAAAGATGCTTTCATATTCATGGCTGACCGGTGGGTACCTGAAAATCCTGTTGATGGTCGATACATATGGTTGCCTATCTATTTTGAGGGTGACACAGTTCGTTTGCAATGGAAACAGAAATGGGATTTAAGTGTTTTTGAAGAATAAAATGATGAAAAATATTTTGCTTTTGTTGCTGTTTTTTTGGGTTACAGCCTGCAAACACGGATTAAATGTTGAATCAAACCTTAAACTCTGGTATAACCAACCAGCTGATGCATCGGTGCCCGACAGTCCAAATGGATGGAAAGATGACCCTGAATGGCTGAAGTCCCTGCCGTTGGGAAACGGTTCCCTGGGAGTAATGGTTTTTGGCGACATAAACCATGAACGTATTCAGTTAAATGAAGAGAGCATGTGGTCGGGAAGCCCTCACGACAGCGATAATCCTGAGGCTGCCCTGCATCAGGATAAAATCCGTCAGCTGCTTTTTGAGGGAAAATACCGGGAAGCCACGGAACTGACCAATGCAACTCAAATCTGCATCGGTCCTGGTTCAGGACGTGGAAATGGGGCCAATGTTCCGTTTGGCTGTTTTCAAACTTTAGGCGATTTATGGATTGACTGGAATAGAACCGGTGATTATAATGATTACTATAGGGAACTCGATTTAAAAGATGCTGTGGTTCGGATTCGCTATACCCAAAACGGTGTAAAGTATGAACGTGAGATTTTTACCAGCTATCCCGATCAGGTAATGGTTGCACGGTTCACAGCAAACAAGCCCGGACAGATTTCATTCAGTTGTTCGTTGACCCGGCCCGAACGTTTCCGCACTTTTTCAGAAAATCGACAGTTGGTAATGACAGGGGCACTCAATAATGGAAAAGCCGGCGATGGCCTGGAATACATGACCCGGTTAAGGGCCATCAATAAAAACGGAACGGTAGAATATTCCGATTCAGCAATAACAGTGAAGAACGCTGACGAAGTTGTCCTTCTTTTATCAGCATCCACCGATTATGAGTTGGAATACCCTGATTATAAAGGACGCGATTATAAAACAGTTACGCAAATCAACATCGAAGAAGCATCAGAAAAAACGTACGATGTTTTATTGAATACACATAAAGCCGATTATCAGGCTTATTTTAACAGGGTTGAACTGAACCTCTGCAATTTGCCCGATACCATTCCGACTGACGAGCGTGTTTCACGTTTCCGGGAAACAAAAAACGACAATCATTTAATTCAACTTGTTTTTCAGTATGGCCGATACCTGCTCATTTCCTCTTCCCGGCCGGGGACGTTGCCGGCCAATCTGCAGGGGATATGGGCCAACAAGATACAGACGCCCTGGAACGGCGACTATCACACCGACGTTAACATTCAAATGAATTACTGGCCTTCCGGGGTCACAAACCTCTCGGAATTTAAGCTTCCCATGTTCGATCTGATAGAATCTCTGGTCGAACCCGGGGAAAGAACCGCAGCCATTCAGTATAACTTTAATGGCTGGGTGGTCCACCCCATCACTAATGTATGGGGTTTTACATCGCCCGGTGAGGTTGCGGCCTGGGGCATGCATATAGGTGCCGGTGCATGGCTTTGTACCCACGTCTGGGAGCACTACCTGTATACAGGAGATAAAGAGTTTCTTGAGAGAATGTATCCGGTTATGAGAGGATCGGCCGAATTTTATCTTGACTGGCTTGTTGAGCATCCTGTCACCGGTAAACTTGTATCCGGCCCGGCCGTTTCACCTGAGAATACATTTATTGATCCGGATGGGGGTCGCAGCCAGATAACCATGGGTCCGGCACATGATCAGCAGGTCATATATCAGTTTTTCAAGGAATTCTTATATGTGGCAGAGGAGATACAGATCGAAGACGATGTAGTAGCCCTGGTTGCTGATGCAAAAAACAGGCTTGCAAGAGGAATTCAGATCGGATCGGATGGCCGTCTGATGGAATGGCCCGAGGAATTCCCGGAAGCAGAGCCCGGTCACAGGCATATCTCACATCTGTTTGCCCTGCATCCCGGTTCACAGATAACTATGGCGGACACACCCGAGCTTGCCGCCGCCGCAAAAAAGTCTCTTGATTTCCGGATCGAACACGGGGGAGGTCATACCGGCTGGAGTGCGGCATGGCTGATCCACCAGTATGCACGATTGTATGAAGCCGAAAAAGCTGAAGAATATGTAAATACTATCTTGACAAGAAGTATTACTCCCAACCTGTTCGGACTTCACCCCCCATTCCAGATTGATGGGAACTTCGGAATAACTTCCGGGATCGCAGAAATGCTTATTCAAAGTCATACCGGAGCAATCCATCTGCTGCCTGCCCTTCCCAAAGCCTGGCCTGATGGTGAGATACAGGGATTAAGGGCAAGAGGCGGATATGATATTGATATAAAATGGGAAAACAATGAATTGGTAGAGGCAAGGATCGTTTCAGACCGGCAGCGAACAGCAAGACTCAGATATAACGGAAAGGAAATAACGGTTGATTTAAGGAGAGGAAGAATGCAAACTGTCAGGTTATCTGATTTTCAATAAAGAATTCTCTTTCTCCATCTTATAAAATATTAACAGGAAATATAACAGTTATGAAAAATTCTATTTTATCCATTTCAGCTCTCTCTTTAGTTATTGGTTCTTCAGCTATTGAGTGCGACAGAAAAAATGGTGATTCAGGCGGGATTGCCGGTAAACCCAATATACTTTTTATTTTTACTGATGACCAGAGTTATTCAACAATATATGCATTAGGTAACACTAAAATTAGAACGCCCAATCTGGATAAACTGGTTCAGGGTGGCGTCAGTTTTAGAAATGCGTATATTATGGGCGGAAGTTCTCCGGCTGTTTGTTCGCCTTCAAGGGCTTCATTGTTCAGCGGGTTAACTTTATGGAACCTGGAAAACCAGGGAATCTATGGTTTTGAGATTTCTGAGAAACACAAAACCTTGCCGCAGGTATTTCGCGAAAACGGATATATAACATTTGCCACAGGTAAGAATGAGCCCGGACGTGAAGGGCATTTTGCCAGGTCTTTCAGCGATGGCGATAAAATATTATTCCGGGGAATGACAGCATCGCAATACCGGTTGCCGCTGTGTCCTTTTTCGTCTGAAGGCAATTATTCACGTGAAAAGGAGGTAATTCATGAAGGAAAACATTCGTCCGAGGTTTATGCCGATGCCACCATCAGGTTTCTTGAAGAACAGGCAGATAGTGAGCAACCCTTCTTTGCCTATGTGGCATTTCAGACACCCCATGATCCACGGGAAGCGCCTGCTGAATTCCATGAAATGTACAGGGCAGAAGATATGAAGTTGCCTCCCTCTTTTTTGCCGGAACATCCTTTCGATAATGGCATGTTGAGGATAAGGGATGAAAATCTGGCCGGTTTCCCGCGTACACCCGACGAGGTCAGGAAACATATAGCCGATTATTATGCAATGGTTTCGCATGACGACTACCAGGTTGGCCGCATTTTGGATGCTTTGCAGAAATCAGGAAAATTCGATAATACAATTATTGTTTTTGCTTCAGACAACGGGCTTGCGGTTGGGAAACACGGTTTGATGGGCAAACAAAATGTTTATGAGCATTCAGTGCGTGTTCCACTTGTTGTTTCCGGCCCGGGAATTCCAAGGGGAGAAGCGCGTGATCAACTTTGTTATATTTACGACATTTATCCCACACTTTGCGAA
Source organism: Mariniphaga sp. (assembly GCA_019429205.1). Lineage (GTDB taxonomy): Bacteria > Bacteroidota > Bacteroidia > Bacteroidales > Prolixibacteraceae > Mariniphaga. Next base: position 19,673 of record JAHYIT010000084.1, read on the forward strand.
CGCGCAGGTTTGCCTACTCCCGAAACAGTTCAGTTTAAAACTTTAAATAATGTAATTGACGGCAAAGAGGGTGTTCACCGGGAATATCTCTATTTTGCATTTATGTCATGGCAAAGGGCCATTCGTAACGGCCAGTTTAAATTGATTGAGTACTGTGTAAACGGAAGCCGGTTTACCCAATTATTCGATTTGAAAACAGATCCGGGTGAGATGAATAATTTGGCAGGAAACCTTGAATATGCTCAACAATTAAACAGATTGAGAAGCTTACTTGAATTAGAAAAGGTAAAACTGAACGACGGGAACACCCCGTATGAATTTACAAGAAAGCAGGGAGAGGAATTCTGGAATACATTTTATTCCGTTGAAAAATCTGAGTTTCCAAAGTTTAACTTTGATGATTTTAATAACAACTAATAGGAATAAATTTTTAAAATATGAAACAAATAACCGTTCTGTTTTTTGTAATTGCATTAACATCATGTAATTTCAATAAATCTGAAATTTCCGAAAAAGAAGAATTGTACAAC
>JAHYIT010000273.1 GCA_019429205.1 Mariniphaga sp.
TTCTGTTCGATGAACTGCTAAAAAAATGGAAATTCAACGAGCTTTCGGAAACCTCCCGCTGGAAAGAAATCATCGACAAAATGTATTTTCCTTACGATGAGGAAAACCGGCTATTCATGCAAAACGACGGATTTAAAGACAAGGAGTTGATTCCGGTTTCGAAGCTTCCGAAGGATAACCTGCCCATTAACCAGAAATGGTCGTGGGACCGCATTCTGCGTTCGTGCTACATCAAACAGGCCGATACGCTGCAAAGTTTTTTCTGGTTCGAAAACGATTTTTCGGCAATAGACTTAAAACGGCATTTCGATTTTTATGAACCGTTGACGGTGCACGAATCGTCGCTTTCGCCGTGTGTACATTCAATTTTGGCTGCAAAAATCGGTTACGAGAAAAAATCGTACGAAATGTACCTGAGGACTGCACGCCTCGATTTGGACGACTACAACAGTGACACCGATGACGGACTGCACATTACCAGCATGGGCGGTACCTGGATGGCCTTTGTAATGGGCTTTGGCGGGGTGCGTGTGAAAAACGGACGGCTCATTTTCCACCCGTTCCTTCCAAAAAAATGGAAAAGCTGGTCGTTCCGTATCAATTTTCGGGGCGCTCACCTGGAAGTGACCATGAAAACAGGCCTTTTCACCGTTGTCAATCATTCAGAAAAGCCGGCACAGGTGGAAGTGTGGAACAAGCAAGTCACCATTAACGGAAACAGCAAAAAAGAATTTGAATCATAGAAAAATGAAAAAAATACTCATCTCAACATTCATCATCCTCATCACCCTCAACGTATTTTCAGTAACCATTGATTTGCAGCGCGTGGAACCGATGTTCTGGTGGGCCGGCATGAAATCGTCTAACCTGCAACTCATGGTTTACGGCGAAAGCATCGCAACCACAGAAGTTTCGCTCGAATATCCCGGCGTTACCTTGTATTCGGTTTCCAAAGTGGAGAATCCAAATTACCTGTTTATCGATTTAAAACTGGATAAAAATGTTAACCCTGGCAGTTTTGACATTCAATTTAAAAAAGACGGTAAAAACGTTGAAAGTTATTCTTACGAGTTGAAAGCCCGTAAAACAGGCTCGGCTGAAAGAATGGGATTTAACACATCGGATGTGATTTATCTGATAACTCCCGACCGGTTTGTAAACGGAAATCCTGACAACGATTGGGTGGAAGGCATGAAAGAAAAACCCAACCGAAACGACCGCAACGGGCGGCATGGCGGCGATATCCGCGGCATCATCAATTCGCTGGACTATTTGCAGGATTTGGGTTTTACGGCCGTTTGGCTCAACCCCGTGCTGGAAAATAACATGACACAGGTTTCGTATCACGGTTATTCCACCACCGATTTTTACCGGGTTGACCCGCGCTACGGTTCCAACGAAGAATATTGGGAACTGAACGAAGAGCTGGACAAACGGGGCATGAAACTGATTATGGACATGATATTCAACCATTGCGGTTCGGAACACTGGTGGATGGAGGACTTGCCCATGGATGACTGGATTAACAACCACCCGGACTACATCATCACTTCGCACCGGCGCACGGTGAACCAGGACCCGCATGCATCGGAAGCTGACCGCAGCGCCATGGTTGACGGCTGGTTTGTGCCTACCATGCCCGACCTGAACCAGAAAAACCCGTTTATGGCCACTTACCTCATTCAGAACAGCATCTGGTGGATTGAATATGCCGGACTGAAAGGCATCAGGCAGGATACCTGGCCATACCCCGACAAAGATATGATGGCTGTTTGGACCGAAAAAATACTGGAAGAATACCCCCATTTTAATATTGTGGGCGAAGAGTGGAGCCTGAACCCGGCCATTGTTTCCTACTGGCAAAAAGGGAAAAAAAACATCGACGGATACCACTGTTCCCTGCCCAGCCTGATGGATTTTCCGCTGCAGGATGCCGTAAGCCGCGGACTTCGCGAAGAAGAAACCTGGGGCTCGGGACTTGTGACCATGTATGAAAGTCTGGCCAACGATTTTTTGTATGCCGACCCGTGGAACCTGGTGATTTTCCCTGACAACCACGACATGTCGCGCATGTATATGCAACTGGGCGAAGATGTTGACCTGCTGAAAATGGCGATGGCGTATTTTCTGACCATGCGCGGAATTCCACAGTTTTATTACGGCACCGAAGTGCTGATGACCCATCCCGGCGACCACCACGGAGATATTCGCGCCGAGTTCCCCGGCGGCTGGGCCGACCATAAAGTGAATGCATTGACCGGAGAAGGCCTGACTGCCGCGCAGAAAGATATGCTGCAATACCTTTCCATCCTTCAAAACTGGCGCAAAAAAAAGGAAGTAATCCATCACGGCAAACTGATGCACTTTGTGCCCGAAGACGGAATTTATACCTATTTCCGCTACAAAGAAGATGAAGCGGTGATGATTGTTCTGAATAAAAACAACGAAGAAAAAACGCTGTCAACCGAACGTTTTGGCGAAATTTTGAAAGGCTATTCTTCCGGCAGGGAGGTTATTTCCGGAACCACTATTTCAAACCTTTCCAAACTAAAAGTCCCGACAAAAGCGGCGATGATTATTGAATTGAAATAGAAA
>JAHYIT010000274.1 GCA_019429205.1 Mariniphaga sp.
TTCACGCAGGATATGCTCAAAAATAAAAAAGGGGTTGTAATGAATATTTCGTCCATGAATTCGTACAAACCGCTCACAAAAATTCCTGCATACTCGGCAGCCAAGGCATCTGTCAATAATTTCACCGAATGGCTGGCTGTTCACCTCGCCAAAGTGGGAATCAGGGTGAATGCCATTGCGCCCGGATTTTTTATTACCCACCAAAACCGTTTCCTGGTAATGGACGAAAAAACCGGTAATTTTTCACCTCGCGGACAAAAAATTGTGGACAACACACCCATGGGAAAATTTGGCGAACCCGATGATTTGCAGGGTGCTACTCTTTTTCTTCTTTCCGATATTTCGAACTTTATTACCGGCATTGTAATTCCGGTTGACGGCGGTTACAGCGCTTTTGGAGGAGTGTAGGAAGCCTCCCCTAACCCCTCCAAAGGAGGGGAACCCAGAAATGGTCAATTTTTTTGGGGTACAAAGCCGGGAACCTGAAACCTGAAACTTTGAAACTTTGAACTCGAAACTCGGAACTTTAAACTGTTATAATATGAAACGAAGAGACTTTTTAACAACAACAGCAGGTGCAGCAGCAGGAGCCTCTTTGCTTACGAGCCCTGTTGGTGCGGCTGTGGGCAGCCAGAGAAAAATGAGAATGGCCATGGTTGGCACCGGAGTCAGGGGGATAGGATTCTGGGGAAAACGCGTAGTCGATAATTACAGCGACATCGTGGAATTTGTCGGACTGTGCGATATCAATCCCGGCAGGCTCGAACTGGCCAAATCTCACATGGGAGTGAATTGCCCGGTTTTCACAGATTTCGACAAAATGATGGCTGAAACCAAACCTGAAATGGTTATTGTTACTACAGTGGATGCCACTCACCATGAATACATCATTCGCGCAATGGAGCTGGGAGCTGACGTGCTCACCGAAAAACCGATGACCACCGATGAAGTGAAATGCCAGGCCATTCTGGATGCAGAAAAGCGAACCGGTAAAAAATGTACAGTAGGTTTTAATTACCGCTACGGAACACTGTTTACTGCCATTAAGGAACAACTGGCCAAAAAACCGTTTGGCGAAATTACCTCGGTTGATTTTCACTGGTACCTGAATGTATATCACGGCGCCTCCTACTTCAGGCGCTGGCACGGAGAACGCGATAAAGGCGGTACGTTATTCGTTCACAAATCAACCCACCATTTCGATTTGCTGAACTGGTTCATCGATTCCGACCCGGTGGAAGTGACCGCTTACGGAGCGCTGGAGCACTATGGAAAAAATAATAAATTCAGAGGCGCCAACTGCCGCAACTGCGCTTATACCGACAAATGTGACTATTTCTGGGATATTACCAGAAGCCAGCACGATATGAATCTGTACGTAAAAAACGAAAAATACGACGGATATATTCGCGACAACTGCCTCTGGCGGGAGGAAGTGGATATTTTCGATAAAATGTCGGCACAAATCAAATATGCCAACAACGTAATTGTAAACTACTCACTTACAACCTATTCGCCTTACGAAGGCTGGCGTATTGCTTTTAACGGCAAAGACGGGCGCATCGAATCGTGGGAAGACATTCCGTGGCGCAGGCAGGAGCAAATCAATCAGGCACAGCTTCACGCTGCCGAAATGAACCAGAGTGGCGACGCTCCTACTCGTTACGATGAAATTTTTATGATGAAAAATTTCGACCGCGATTATGAAATCATGAAAATTGAAGCAGCCCGTGGTGGGCACGGCGGAGGAGATTCGCGCCTACAGGATAAAATTTTCCGCGACCCGGTTATGGCAGATCCTTACAAACACTCAGCCGGCACAAGGGATGGCGCCATGTCGTGCCTCATTGGAATTGCCGCTCGCAAATCCATCGACGAAAAACGTCCGGTAAAAATTGAAGAACTTACAGACATTAAGCCTCACCCCACAAGGGGAGCTTAAAATATGAACGGGGGAATACAAACTGTTCCCCCTCTTTTCAAACAAAAACCGTGAGCGCAAACGAAATAGTAAAAAGTTAAATTAAATAACATGAGTTTAGAATTAAAAAAAGACGCCAAATACGCTATGCTGGTTCCCACAAGTATGGGAATCCGGATTATTCCTGACAACGGACAGCCGGTTCATGCCAGCGACAAATTTACCATGTACGCCACCAGTGCCGAAACCAATGTGGCAAGTATTTCTTCCTTTTTGGGATTGCCGGTTAAAGTTTTATCCACTTTTGTGAAAGGAAGTCCTATTGCGCAGTTTATAAAAAGCAACCTGAAAAGCCGCCACATGGATTATGAAGGTCCGGAAGTGGAACAGGGCGATCCGTGGGGTTACCGGCACCAGATTAACATTGCCGACAGTGGTTACGGCTTGCGCGGACCGCGGGTTTTTAACGACCGTGCAGGTGAAGTAGGCCGCACCCTGAATGCAAAAGATTTCGACCTTGAACGGATTTTCGGAGAAGAAGGAGTACAAATTGTTCACCTTTCAGGATTAATCGGAGCGCTTTCTCCTGATACCACCCAATTTTGTCTGGAAGTGGCACGGGCAGCCAAAAAGCACGGCACCAAAATT
>JAHYIT010000003.1 GCA_019429205.1 Mariniphaga sp.
CGTGCTTTTTATTATCATTATTTAATAGAATTATGGGGAGGTGTTCCGCTGGTTACTGAACCATTAACCTTATCTGAAGCAAATGTTGGCAGATCCTCAAAATCTGAAATCGTTGATTTTATTCTCACTGAATTAAATGAATGTGTCAATGATTTACCACAGGAAAATAATCCGGTTTTGGGGAAAGCATCAAAAGGAGCAGCCTGGGGACTTGCATCAAGAGTTGCACTTTACAATGAAAGATGGAACGACGCAATTTCATCAGCACAAAAAGTTATGAATCTGGAAGGAACAGAATTTTTGCTTCATCCCAATTATATGGATCTTTTCCAATATGCAGGTCAGGAATCAAAAGAAATAATTTTTTCTGTTCAATTCCTTAATGGGGAAAGAATGCACTCTATGTTCCGCTTCTTCGGCACCAGAAATGCCAAAGGGCACACTAATAAAAAACCAAGCTATCAAACTGCTGACACATGGGAATGTATTGACGGACTTCAAATCGATGAATCTCCATTATACGATCCACAGAATCCGTTTGTAAACAGAGATCCTCGGCTTAATTTCACATTATCTTTGCCAGGTTCTATCTTTTTGGGATTCCAGTATGAAACCCACGGCGACAGCCTTCATTGTTGGGATTATAACCAGGATCCACCTAAAAGGATTGCAAATTTGGAAGCAACTCATGCCTATGCCTCTTTTACCGGAATTGGCTGGAGAAAATATGCTGATAATCTGGATAAAGATGCTGTTAATGACAGTGAGTTGAACACTATCATTATGCGCTATGCTGAGATTCTCTTAAATTATGCTGAAGCAAAAATTGAAGCCGGACAAATTGATCAATCAGTACTTGACGCAATCAATAAAGTAAGGCAACGCCCTTCAGTTGATATGCCACCTATTACAACTACTAATCCAAATGAATTGCGCTATGCAGTCCGACGCGAAAGAAAATATGAACTTTCCTGCGAAGGGCTTCGACTTTTCGATATCCGCAGATGGAAAATTGCAGAGAATGTTATGAATTTGCCTGTGCTTGGCCGTATGAAAAAATCATATCCTTCCATTGCGCCAAGAGTGGACGAACACGGTACATCTTATTATGACAATATTCCAATTGCCCAGCAAGGAGAATCTGCCGACTTTAAAATGCGCGTTGTTGAGATTCGTTCATTCGATAAAAACCGCGACTATTTGTGGCCAATTCCTTATGTTGAAATGGATACAAATTCAGAAATGACACAAAACCCCGGTTATGGGGATTAGTTTAGTTTAGTTAGTTTTGGTTCCCTAGGATTACCTGGGGAACCTTTTTTTCCTTTTGTTACCTAAAATAAAATTCGCAGAATAACTTTATACCCATTATATTTAGCATTAAAATTGAATTATGGTTACACTGCTTATTTCCATCATCATATTATTAATTGGGTATTTTGTTTATTCCAAATACATTGAGCGGGTGTTTGGCGCCGATGAAAACCGGCCAACCCCGGCAGTAACAATGACCGATGGAGTGGATTACCTTCCCATGCCCTGGTGGCGCGTGTTTCTCATTCAATTTCTGAATATTGCCGGATTAGGTCCAATTTTCGGGGCGGTTGCAGGTGCCATGTGGGGACCCATGGCTTATCTTTGGATTATTTTGGGCTCAGTGTTTGCCGGCGCTGTGCACGACTATTTCTCCGGAATGCTTTCCATCAAACACAATGGCCTCAGCATTACTGAAATTGTAGGCATTTACCTGGGCCTCACCACCAAACAAATTATGCGGGGATTTACCGTATTTCTAATGGTAATTGTGGGTGCCGTATTTATTCTCGGCCCGGCAAAAATTCTGGCGGGGTTGACTCCCGATTATGCCACCATGACTTTTTGGGTTTGGGTGGTTTTCGGGTATTATATTCTTTCCACATTGCTGCCCATCAACAAAGTTATCGGCCGGATTTACCCGGTTTTTGGATTTGCCCTGGTTTTTATGGCAGTGAGTCTGATCATTGCTTTATTTGCCCAGGGATACCACATTCCGGAACTTTCTGCAGACAATTTCAGAAATTTTCATAACCAGGCCGGTGATTTTCCCATTTTCCCCATGTTGTTTATAACCATTGCCTGTGGCGCCATTTCGGGGTTTCATGCCACACAGTCGCCGCTGATGGCACGGTGCATTAAAAATGAAAAACTGGGCCGCCGGGTGTTTTATGGCGCCATGATTACCGAAGCCGTAGTTGCCATGATTTGGGCCACCATCAGCATGAGTTTCTTTGGCGGAATTCGCCAATTGAATGAAATTATGGTGGCACACCAGGGAAATGCAGCCTGGGTGGTAAATGAATCGGCCAATATGCTGCTGGGAAAATTCGGTGCTTTCCTGGCCATTCTCGGTGTGGTGGCGGCACCCATCACCTCAGGTGACACCGCTTTCCGCAGCGCCCGGCTTATTGTGGCCGACTTCCTCAACCTGAAACAGGGTCCCATGAAAAACCGGCTTTACATCAGCATTCCACTTTTTGCCGTCGGGTTCTTTCTCACGCAAATCAATTTCGATGTTATCTGGCGTTACTTTGCCTGGTCGAACCAAACCCTGGCAACAGTCGTGCTCTGGACCATCACGGTTTATCTGGTCAAAAACAATAAGAACTTCTGGATTACCTTCATTCCTGCACTGTTTATGACGGCAGTCGTTTCAACTTATCTGTTCCTCGCTCCCGAAGGATTTCATCTTTCCAAAGCAATTTCCTATTCGGTGGGGATTGGAATTACTATCCTTTCACTTATTCTTTTTATTGTTTATTTCAGAAATGAAAGGAAAACAAAATCAGTTTATAACACTTAAAAATATTGCTATGTTTTCAGTAAAAAATTATCAGGTCATTGTTTTTACCCTCATCTTTTTTTCAACCTTTCACCTGGATGCAAAAAGCCAAACCCGTGAATACGACATTGTGATTTACGGCGGAACTTCAGCAGGTATTGCCGCGGCCATTCAAAGTTCCCGAATGGGAAAATCGGTTATCATGATTGAACCGTCATCGCGCATTGGCGGATTAACCACCGGCGGACTGGGCCAGACCGACATTGGCAATAAACAGGTGATTGGCGGAATTTCCCGCGAATTCTATCAAAATATTAAGCGATATTACGAAAGACCGGAAAGCTGGAAATGGCAAAACCCGCAGGAATATCGCGACGGTGGTCAAACCCGGACTGCCGAAGGAGAAGATGCCATGTGGACTTTTGAGCCGTCGGCTGCGTTAAAAGTGTATGAAGAAATGATGGCTCCTGAAAAAATTGAAGTGGTTTACAAACAGCGGCTGAACCGGAAAAACGGTGTTAAAAAGCAGGGGCAAAAAATAGTGGAAATTGAAATGGAAACCGGCGAAAAGTACCGCGGAAAAATGTTCATCGATGCCACCTACGAAGGCGATTTAATGGCAACGGCCGGTGTAACTTATACTTACGGACGGGAATCGAATAAACAATACGGTGAAACCCTGAACGGCGTTCAGGCCAACGATATCGGGATGACATTAAAAAGAACCATTTCCCTCAACTCTTATCACCACAATTTTATAGATGGTGTTGATCCTTACGTTGTAAAAGGAGATCCATCAAGCGGATTGCTGCCGTTTATTATTGAGGGTGGCCCCGGAATTGACGGCTCGGGAGACAAGGGCATTCAGGCCTATTGTTTCAGAATGACCCTGACCGACCACCCCGAAAACCGCATCCCGTTTAAAAAACCCGACGATTACAACGAGTTGGAATACGAACTGTTATTTCGCAATTATGAAGCCGCGGAAGGACCGATTGAAGAGATGTATTCTTACGGCGATCCGCTGGTGCCATGGATCAATTCAAAAATGCCTAACCGGAAAACCGACACCAATAATCAAAAAGGATTTTCCACCGATTTTATCGGACAGAACTGGGATTATCCCGAAGCCAGCTATGAAGAACGCGAAAAAATTATTGAGCGGCACCGCAGTTACCAGCAGGGACTGATGTGGACTTTGGCGTATCATCCGCGTATGCCAAAAAAAGTGAGGGATAAAGTTTCCAATTGGGGAACCTGCAAAGATGAATACGAACGGGAAGATGGCTGGCAGCAGCAATTGTATATCCGCGAAGCCCGGCGTATGGTAAGCGATTATGTAATGACCCAGCACAATTGCGAGGGGTTGGAAGTGGCCGAAGATCCCATCAGTCTGGCGGCCTACGGAATGGATTCCCACCAGGTGCAGCGGTATGTTGATGCCAACGGATATGTTCAAAACGAAGGCAATGTGGAAGCGCATGGTTTTCCACCCTACCCCATCAGCTACCATTCCATTATCCCGAAAAAAGGAGAATGTAGCAACCTGCTTGTTCCGGTCTGCGTGAGTTCAACCCACATTGCATTCGGTTCTATCCGCATGGAACCCGTATTTATGATTCTGGGGCAGTCGGCTGCCACTGCCGCCGCGTTGGCCATCGAAAACGGAACCGACGTTCATTCGCTGGACTACAATAAACTGAAAACCCGTTTGCTGAAAGACAAACAAATTCTTGCGCATGAACCGAAATAAAAAATATAAATAGGTTACCAAAATAAAATGAAACAACCACGACAAAGATCATTGACAATAAGAAGGAATGAGGGTTTGAGAGTTTGAAAGTTCGAGGGTTCGAGGGTTCGAGGGTTTGAGGGTTTGAGGGTTTGAGAGTTTGAGGGTTTGAGGGTTTGAGGGTTTGAAAGTTTGAAAGTTCGAGGGTTCGAGGGTTCGAAGGTTAGAAAGTTAGAAAGTTAGAAGGTTCAAACAATTTCAAACAACTTCAAACGATTTCAAACAACTTCAAACGATTTCAAACGATTTCAAACAATCTCAAACAATCTCAAACAATCTCAAACAACCAATATTCTCCTTTGCGTCATTGCACCTTTGCGGTAAAAAACGAATCAATATGAAAGCAAAATTCATTGTCCAAAATTTAGCTACCGGATTTTTAACCATTCTGCTTATTTTAGTAGTATTTACCGGATGCCAAAAACCACAACCCAATGTGTACGAAGCCGATATTATTGTTTACGGAGGTACTTCTGCCGCCGTGATTGCCGCTGTTGAAGTGGCACAGTCGGGAAAATCGGTGATTATGGTTTCACCCGATATTCATTTGGGCGGCCTCACTGCAGGCGGGCTCGGCTGGACCGACACCGGAAAAAAGGAAACCATTGGCGGGCTGGCCCGGAATTTTTATCACCGGGTTTACAACCATTACCAGCAGGACGAAGCATGGAAATGGATGAAAAAGGAAGAATACGGGAATACCGGTCAGGGAACACCCGCAATTGACGGCGATATGCGCACCATGTGGATTTTTGAACCGCACATTGCCGAACAGGTTTTCGAAGAACTGATTCAGGAAAACAACATCGAATTGTACCGCGATGAATGGCTCAACCGGGAAAACGGCGTGGAAAAAACCGACGGAAAAATTACTTCCATCACCACGCTTTCAGGCAAAACATTTAATGGGAAAATATTCATGGATGCTACTTACGAAGGTGATTTACTGGCCACTGCCGGGGTAAGTTATCATGTAGGCCGCGAAGGAACCGATGTTTACGGCGAAGAATGGAACGGCGTGCAAACCGGTGTTTATCACCACCGGCACCATTTTATGGTTCTCGATCAGCCCATCGATCCCTGGTGGGTGCCGGGCGACCCTTCCAGCGGATTGCTTCCACGAATCAGTCCTGATCATCCGGGAGAAAAAGGACAGGGCGACCACCGGGTGCAAGCCTACTGTTTCAGGGTTTGCATGACCAACCACCCGGAAAACCGCATTCCATTTCCCCAACCCGAAGGCTACGATTCCACCCAGTATGAATTACTGGTGCGCATTTTCGATGCCGGCTGGCGCGAATGGTTCGGAAAGTTTGACGCCATTCCCAACCGCAAAACCGACACCAACAACCACGGTCCGTTCAGCAGCGACAATATCGGCATGAATTACGATTACCCCGAAGCCAGTTACGAACATCGCAAAGAGATCATTAAAGAGCACGAAACCTACCAGAAAGGCCTGCTCTGGTTTGTGGCCAACGACCGGCGGGTGCCGGAAGAAATTCAGACCGAAATGCAAACATGGGGACTCCCGAAAGATGAATTTACCGACAACGGAAACTGGCCCCACCAGATTTATGTGCGGGAAGCCCGCCGGATGATTGGTAAATATGTGATGACCGAAAACGAACTGCTGAAACGCAGACCAACGCCCGAATCAGTAGGAATGGGATCGTACACCATCGATTCACATAACGTACAACGTTACGTTACCGAAGAGGGGCGCGTACATAACGAAGGCGATATTGGCGTCAGGTTACCCGGTCCGTACGAAATTGCCTACGGCGCCCTGGTTCCCAAAAAGGAAGAGTGCCAAAACCTGCTGGTGCCGGTATGTGCATCGGCCAGCCACATTGCTTTTGGCTCCATTCGCATGGAACCGGTATTTATGATTCTGGGACAGTCGGCAGCCGTGGCAGCTTGTATGGCCATCGACGAAAACATCGCCGTTCAGGATGTGGAATACGAAAAACTTAAAAACCTACTGTTGGAAAAAGGACAGGTACTGACAATGGAGGATAAAATTAAACGCTAAAGCTTTTACAGAGATAATGAAAGCAAAACCACCGGGCTAAAGCACCGGTGTAAAAAGAAGGTTTGTTTTACACCGCGGCTTCAGCCCGGTGACTACCAATATTAGAGGTAAAAACGGCTTCAGCCATTAATAAACAAAATAAAAATCACGATGAAACGACGTAACTTTATAAAAACCACCGCAGCCGGATCGGCATTTATTATGACTCCCGGCGCTTTTGCCTTTGGAAATTCAGACAGCCAAAACAACTACAAATTCGGTTTTCAGTCGGAACGCAGAATACCGGTAGCCTACGATGTGGATGTGGTAATAGTTGGCGGAACCTCTGCCGCAGTTGCAGCGGCTACGACAGTCGCAAAACAAGGTGTTTCGGTTTTTCTGGCTGCACCGCAACCCTATTTGGGTGAAGATATTTGCGGAACCTACAGGCTTTGGGCTGAAAACGAAAAAGCGACCGGCACTGAACTCGGAATAAAAATATTCGGCCAAGGGTTGCCCACGCCCATGCATGTTAAAAGAACGCTCGACAACGAACTTATTGAAAACCAGGTGGACTTCCTTTATTCAAGTTATGTCACCGATATTATTAATGACAGCCAGGGCCATCCGGCAGGGGTGATAATCGCAAACCGTTCGGGCAGGCAGGCGATTAAGGCCAAAGTAATTATTGACGCCACTCCGCGCGGACTGGTTACGAGAATGGCCGGAGCCGATTTTTCTGAATATCAGGCAGGGAAACAGGAGTTTCGCTACATTGTGGTTGGAAATCAACCCAAAAACATTACAAATGGGAAAGTGAGGAAACTTCCGCAACCGGTTGTTTTTAAGGATAAAACCTACGAAGCGCTTGAATATACCCTGTTGCTGGAAATGCAGGATGATTCATGGGAATCGTTTTGCCGGGCAGAACATGAAGCGCGCGACCTGACCTGGGATCCAGGGCAGGTGGATTCCGGCGACGTGCTTTTCCAGGTGCCGCCCGATTTCATTTCCGGTAAAGAAAAATGGAACCAGCCGGTTATGGACGAAAAACTCATCAACACCGGTTCGTTCCAACCAAAAAATACCGAACGCTTGTTTGTATTAAGTGGAATTGCCGATTTGCACAGAAAAGCTGCCTCGGAACTTTTACAACCCGGTGCGCTTATTCACATGGGAGAGCGGATTGGCAAGGCAGCAGCAGAAATGGCCGAAACCATTATTCCCGCAAAAGAATTTTATGTTAAGAGCCTTGTTGAAGGAGAGTCTTTTCCCGGTGATGTGGGTGAAATTCTGGAAGGATTGCGCCCATCGTTTAATCTGGAAGAAATACCTTCGGAAAAAACCACGCTTCCTGTTCTGGGAAGTTTCGATGTGGTGGTGCTGGGCGGCGGTACTGCCGGAGCGCCGGCTGGTGTGGGTGCCTCGCGACATGGCGCAAAAACCTTGGTGCTGGAATACCTGCACGGTCTGGGCGGCATGGGAACCATGGGAATGATTGGACGGTACTGGGATGGATACCGCGAAGGGTACACGATGGAGGTGGATTGGGGAGTCCGCGCTACAGGCGGCAATCATCCCCGTCAGAAAGAGCGGCTCGATGAGTGGGTTTTCGACTGGAAAACCGAATATTTTCGCCGCGAAATCCGCGATTCGGGTGGTGAAGTATGGTTTGGCGTGCTCGGAATCGGAGCTTATGTACATGAAGGAACAGTTAAGGGGGTTGTGGTTGCAACTCCTGCCGGAAAGGGAATTATTCTCGGTCACACGGTAATTGATTCAACCGGCAGCGCCGATATTGCCATTGCAGCAGGCGCAGCTTACGAATATACCGATGGATTGTCGGTGGCTGTTCAGGGGGCCGGAATGGCTTTTAAAAATCCGAACGATCATTACAACAATACCGACTGGACTTTTACCAGCGATACGGATATGCTCGATGTGTGGCGTACATTTATTGTTGCCAAGGATAAGTTTAATGATCAGTATGATTTGGGCAAGCTTCCGCAAACCCGCGAGCGCCGCAGAATGATTGGAGATTATACGGTTTCGGTGCTGGATGTTTACAACAAACGCACCTATCCGGACACATTCTCCATTCATCAGAGTTCATTTGATACACACGGTTACACCGAAGACCCGTTCTTTTCACTCAGGTGGCCCGATGAAAGAACCAAACACATTACGGCGCTGGTTCCTTTTCGCGCTTTGTTGCCCAAAGGCCTCGAAGGAATTGCCGTTACCGGTTTGGGCGCCAGCGCTCACCGTGATGCCATGCCGGTAATCCGCATGCAGCCCTGTCTGCAAAACCAGGGATTTTCCATGGGATGGGCGGCTGCGCTGGCTGCTGAAAATAACCAGATGATCCGACACATCAATTTAAAATGGTTGCAGAAACAACTGGTGGAAATAAAAAGTCTGCCCAAGGGGGCGGACAATTACACCGATAATTATCCTCCTTCCATTGAACAAATTCAAGATGCCGCCAAAAAAGTAGTTAATGAACTCGAAGGTCTTGAAATCCTTTTGTGGGATAAGGAAAGAGCTGTTCCCGTCATGGAAGATTTTTTCCATTTGAGCCAAAATAAAGAACACAGGCTGGTATATGCCCGAATATTGGGAATGTTGGGAAACCCCGCCGGATGGAAAGAGCTGATTGATGCCATTGACGCATACGATGAATGGGACGAAGGCTGGAACTTCAGGGGAATGGGGCAGTTTGGCAGAAGTCTGAGTTATCTCGACAGCCTCATTATTGCCCTCGGACGCACTCAAAAATTTGAGGCTGTACCCTCCATTGTCAGACTGGCAAATATGCTTACGCCAGAAAGTGAATTTTCACATTTTCATGCCGTAGCCATTGCCCTCGAAACCATTGCCAGCAGGCAGGGTGCAGAACCATTGTTCCGGTTACTGAATATGGACGGGGTGAAGGGACATGCGATGACCGATATAAAAACGGCCAAAGAACTTGCTCCGACCGATCGGAATGACACTTCCACCCGGAATAATTCATTGCGGGAGCTTATGCTGGGACGTGCACTTTTCAGGGTTGGCGACCTGAACGGCCTTGGCAGGGAAATTCTCGATACCTATTCCAAAGACCTGCGCGGCCACTACTACCGTCATGCCAGCGGGGTGCTGAAACTGTTTTCCGATCAAAAAGAGGTGGAAGTGGAGTTGTAACCACTTCTCTGGAATCTTCTTTATTTTTGAACTGGTGACTCCTCCTTGCTGTTGAGCTGGTGACTCTCAGTCACCTGCTCAATAAGCCAGCACTGGCCCCCAAACCTATTCACCAGCTGACCCAAAGTCAGCAGGTTCACCCTGTGAAATAAAGACTGCCTTACAGATTTCACAGGGTGAACGCTCCGCAGTTGAGCAGGCGATCCGCCAGCCTTCGGATCAGCCGCTGAATAAACGCCTTTCTGCCAAACGAACAAAAAATCTGTTCGCTCTTGCTTTTCACACAGGCATTTCCTATTTTAGCTCCCGTAATATTTTGAAAACGAATATAAAACCAAAGGCTATGTTGAAATCCGAACAAAGAAATCCAATGGAAACTTTTTCAACCACTCTTAAAATAACAAAATAGTCTTAAATAATAGTTTGAAACTTAAATTGCAAAATATGAAAACCACAAATTACTTATTCCTGGCCGTTTTCATTTTTGGTTGGTTAAGTTGTAATAAGGAAGAATCAGATGAAATATATACTGCTGAGGTTGAAAATTATATCGAATTATTAAAAGCGAATCAATATGAATCTATGGATTTACCTGATTTTTCCGATAAACACATTCCTGCCCTTTTAATACATATAAATGATACTAATGTTATAAATAAGTATCCCCGCGGCCCATCTTCATATTGGCCACAAAATCCAAATTACAGACTTGGTGTATTTGCCCTTTGGACAATTGAATTTATAAGAGTTAGATCAATCAATAGTAAAAAACTCTTTGTAGGAAGATTTCCCTCTCAAAATCCTATTATACAAAAAAGGGATGCACCTTATGAATGGATTACTGACCATGATAATGAAGCTTATGACATTGTTCGCCAGGTTTATTTGGATTGGTGGGAAAGTAATAAAAACAAAAAATATATTGATTTTCACCATATCAATCCAATAGAAAATACTGAATACAGGTGGCATTAAAAATGCGGGCAAAAGGAACCGTTATCTCCGAAAAAGAACGGTTCCCTGGTTGGCCCCAGCTTAAAATGCGGCTCCTGTTTGCTTTTTCCGGCGGCAATTCCTAATTTGGCTCCACAATATTTTATTTTAAATAACAGGATATGAAAACAACACCGGAACATGATGAACGTATGGCAAAAATGACATTCGCTTCTGTGTATCCGCACTATTTGACAAAAGTGGAAAAGAAAGGCAGAACGAAAGAAGAATTGTTTCAGGTAATAGAGTGGCTGACTGGTTTTGACGAAAAAAAGCTACAAGAACTTATTGAAAAGAAAGTAACTTTTGAAACCTTCTTTCAGAAAGCAAAATTAAACCCAAATGCTCACCTCATAAAAGGAGTAATCTGCGGATACCGGGTAGAAGAAATTGAAAATCTGCTAACGCAAAAAGTAAGGTATTTAGACAAGTTGGTGGACGAATTGGCCAAGGGCAGAAAGATGGATAAGATTATTCGAAATAAGTAAAAAGATTGTCTAATTTTACAACAGAAAGGAACACTGCTATCAGTCGAGTTTAAATTTGAAAAAAAACCAATGAAAAAATTAACATTGCTTCATTTCATTTTGATTCTTTTTGTTACGAACGTATATTCTCAAGCTGCCTTTTTAGGATTCGGCCAGGAACAATGTGGATTAGTGGAAAATCCGGAATATACTTATTCTAATTTACAGGGACTTTGCAGCACCCATAGCTCTATTTACAAAATCTTTTATGATGGTAATTTAGTTTACGAAAAACCATGCACCTATTTGGGATTTTACGGAGTGCTTGACCTGTTTTTTTTTAATGACTCAACCGGATTTTTGATTGAAGGCACAAGTGGTAACATTGGCGTTTATAAAACTATAGATTATGGAAAAAACTGGAAACATCTAGGTTATGGAGCTCCAGTATTTCTGGGATTTTATGTAGTTAATGAACACAATGTCTATCTTATTACTTCAACGAATCAAGGGGGAGTATTAATAACAAAGGCATCAGATATCAAGAGGAAAAATCCTAATGATTATTTTGGTTTCAATATAATTGAAAATGAAGCCATTATTAACGATACAATTTACGGAGTTAGCTTTTGCGATATGGATATGTTGAGCTTCAAAGTGAAAGACGGAGCCGATACCATCAGTTATAAAATTGCATTTCAATATGAACCATTACCAACTTTCAGCAAGTATTTATCCGAACCGCAGTATAAAATTTATCCAAATCCAAGCAGCGATTACATTTATTTCTCGCAAAATATATTGGATAATAAGGGGGTCGAATGTAAGTTATATTCACTGGACGGAAGACGTGTAAAATCATCTGTAATAATTGACAATCGCATGTTCATTGGTGATCTAAAAAGAGGAATATATTTGATGGAAATAAAAATTGGTGATATAAAAATAAAAAGAAAAATGGTAAAACAATAACTATTGCCTGGCGAGTAGGAGCACTCCCCTAAAAGATTAAACTCAGCACCAGATACTTCAGGAACAGTCCCAGCACACTGAAAATCATTAAATCTCTCAGCCGGTATTTTAACAATCCTGCTGCCAGCGCAATTACGGGCGACGACAGCGGAAAAAAATTAAACACAAAAATGGTCAGGTTCCCGTATTTTTGAATATATTTTTCTGCTTTTAAAATTCGCTTTTCACCCACAAGCCTGATTAGTGATTTCAGGCTGAAAAACAACCCGAAACTATAATCGATAAACTGCGCTGTTACCGCTGTAACAATGGCAATCCATATCAGTTCCAATTCGTGATAATAAGAAAGGTAATAGATAAAAGCCATTTCAACCGGCATGAGGAGAAAAAACAGGTAGCCCGAAAAGTGAACCAATCCGAAAGAGGTGAGGCTTTGTGTGCGGCCTTCGTATAACTCGCGACCAATGGTAAACGAGAAAATGGCAATGGCAACAGCAGATGCAATAACAATGTAAAGGGCTTTATTCAGTTTTACTTTACTCTTTTCCATTCACTTCATTTTCAAAGGTTTTTGTTTTGAAATCTGATTTTCTGCTAAAATTATTATTTTGTGAAAGGTAATAAAAATCTAATTGACAACTGTTTGGTTTTATTCGTTTACCAAAGGATAACAAAAGATGAACGGGAAAATCGAATAATTCCTGAAAAAGTTTTGCATTGGCAGAACTAAAAGCCAAAATAGCTCAAAATAAAATTCATAAAAAATAGGACTGACAGGCAGGTCACTCCATGGTTACCGATTTAGCCAGATTCCGTGGCTGGTCAACGTTGCAGCCCCTTAAAACGGCAATGTGGTATGCCAGCAGTTGCAGCGGAATAACAGCAAGCAAAGGCGCCAGCGGGCTTCCCTTGCGGGCAACAATCAGTTTATCTTTTTCTTCGCGGCACAAAACGGCAATTCCATAGGCGCCAACCACTTTTGAAAGAGCAAACTGAATGGCCATTTCAGCCGAAACAAAATTTTCCAAATCGGCCACTTTGCCCATTTTTTTTTAACACATCGAGACTGCCGTTAAGCAGCTCTACGCCTGCCGAGTCGTATCCCCGGTATTCCAGTTTTTTCAATCCGTTTATCAGAATGGGGAATGCCTCTTTATTTCCGATGTATCCTACTATTCCACACATATGAGTTGAATGTTTAATGTTTAAAGTTTAAAGTTTCTATTTCCGGGTTTTCCCGCTACGCGGGATTAGTTCGTCCAACAATATTTGGTTCGTTGCTCTCCCAAATATCGGGACTCACTGAACAGGTTCCGAAATCTGAAAAAATAATTTTTTAATTTACCGTAACCGTTGAATTTTTGGTTTGTTCCATTCGCTGAATGAGTTCGTTGCCCAGCGCTTCTTTGGTTTTCATGTGTACCTGAATTGCTTTTACCGTATCATTTTTTTCGAATTCGCCGCGAACCTGTGCAAAATCCAGTTCGCGGGCGCCGTTCTGCCCGTCAACACCAAAGCCGGTCATTTTAGACAAAGAGAATTCTTTTTTGGCATCTTCGTAAAGCAACCGGTCAATTCCGAGTACACTTTCCTTCCATTTTTCAACCACAGTAATCACATCCTGCGCAGTGAATTCTTTGATGTTTTTTCCGTAAAACCCGGCAAACATATCGGCGGCCCAGGTCCATTCATAATTGTAATAATTTTTATGAAGGGCAACCAAAGCAGCACTTACCTCTTCGAGCATGGTCATTTCTCCGTTTTCAACCGATTTGAGCAAATTATCCAGCGCTTCAAACGGGCAAATCAATCCGGATAAATCAACCCAATTTCCTTTTCCCAATGGAGTATCCGGTTTTAATGTTTCCCTGATTTCCAGATCAGAAGCATAAACTTTTCCCTGCAAACGGGTAATGAGCGAATTGCCCAGAAATTTCCAGATGGCCATTTCATACAATTGAATGCCGCGATCGAGCGCCCGTTTTTCAATTTTCATTTTATCGTAACTGTATTCGCTGGCAAATTCACCTGAAGATTTGCGGATATCGATAAGCTTTTTTCTGCCGTTTAACATGCGATGAACGGTAAAGGGGCTCAGCAGGTTAAAATTAATCAGGTCGAGCAGGTTAGAATCTGTCCGGTTATCGCGCCTGGGCCATTTTTGCGAATCGCGCACTGTACCAATACTTTTCAGGTTGATGCCCGGCACCAGAATACTTTCATCGTTGCTTTCAATCAGGTACGAAAAAGGAAAATCTGCCGTGTCGCAATGTTTGTAATGGCGGCCCATTACCAGCGAAAAAGCACCGATGTGCGAAGGCCAAAGCAAATAGGAATCGCTGGTAGTTTTGGCGCCCCGCTCCATAATTCCCTGGTGAATGGGACCCAGTTTATACAAATGGTTGCTTTGGTTTGACCCGCTGCCGGCATTGAGAAACGAAAACATTCCGGCAATCAACAAAGTGGATTTATGATGCGTAACCGTGTAAGGACCGGCAAAAACAGAGCAGGCCTCGCCATGAAATCCCTGGCAATTGGCAAAAAACAAAGAGTTGACAGCAGAGTAATGTTTGTCGAGTACGCACCCCTGCCCTATAAAACTTTTTGAAACAAGTGTAGCGTCAGTAATGCGACTTCCCGAACAAACAATAAAGGCGTCCATAATCACTCCTTCGCCAATAACAACAAGAGCTTCACGGGTACTGTTAATGCTTCCGTTCTGAAGTTTTTTGGTTCCGTCAATTGTTGTGGCAGGCCCTATTTTCACGTTCAAAATCGTATTGCAATTCAAAATTTTGGTGTGCGCGCCAATCGTTCCCTCACTGCTTTTTACCTTTTCAGTATAATCTTTCACCATATTTTTTAAAGTTTCAATCAGCCCGGGCCGGTGCCGGTAAAGTGCCAGCATATAAGCCACATGCGTTGACAAATAGTCATACATGGGAATGGCACGTCCTCCACCCTCATTTATCGCTTCTACCATCACACCGTTTCCGAAGGTTGCTTCGCCGTCAACGGCAATGGTTGTTACGTTGTGAATGATAACCCCTTCTTCAATAGTATAGTTGGCAATGTAACTGCGTACGTTGTGGATAAGTGCATTTCTTCCCACTTCACAATTGTGAAGCCATGCGTTGTAAATACCGGTATGAAAGGTGATTCCGCCAACCAGTTTCACTGAATGTTGAAAGCTGTTTAACCGGATGTGCCCGGTAAACTTTACATTTTCAATATAATCGGGGCTAAAATCGGAAGAAACTTTTACAAGGTTCCAGTCGGTGGATGAACAGCCCTGGTAAACCAATTGACCTATTTCGTCATCGTGTAGGGGACGGTAAAAATCGTTTTTTGATGTTGGAGTCATGAAATTTGTTTTTGTGTAGTCAAATATAGGGCAACTTCAACTTAAAACAATGCTAAAAAACTTAACAAAAACATGAAACAACAAGTCAAGAACTTAACATACTATTTATATATTATTAAATTTGAATTATTTAGCAAATTAAATAACCTATCAATAAATATAGGTTTAAATCAGATTTACTTAATACATTCAAGGGAAAGCAGACAGAATTCCGGTTTGATTTTGCTTTCGGTTCATTCCGGAAAATTTCCAGTTAAAGCAGAACTGAAATACAGGGCAATTTCAAAAATAATCTTCTAAAAAAATTACGAATCGATTCTGGCCGCTTCCCAGCCAATCATAACAGATTTCCGGGTTTTACCCCACATGTACCCACCGATAATTCCAGACGATTGTATTACTCTGTGGCATGGAATTAAAAAAGCCACCGGATTATTTCCCACTGCATTACCGACTGCTCTTGAAGATTTGGGGCTTTCAATTTTCCCGGCAATTTCACCATAAGTTATTAATTTCCCCATGGGTATTTTCAACAAGGCTTCCCAAACCTTTAGCTGAAATTTTGTTCCTTTTAACGGGTAAATAACCGTTGAAAATGAAACGGGCTTAAATTTACCTGTGCAGCCACTTCATTCAAATCGGGCTGTTTTTGAAAGTTTTGCCCGATGTATTGTATCGCATCCGCAATACGCTGATAATCTATTAATTCCTGCTCATTCATATCCTGCCTTTTTCTCTGCAAAATTAAAACTCAAAGTGCGTAAAAAAATCTGATTCTTGCGCAATTTTCCATTTTTATCAGATTTCTGTCAGGTAATTTACCAAACGGGTATCGTGTGTAAGCTTCAGTTTTTTACGCAACCTTACGCGGGTAACCTCCACGCTCTGGGGAGTAAGATTATTTAATCCGGCAATTTGTTTACTGGTGAGTCCCAGTTTCAGGCATGCACAAAGTTTTTTATCCTTTGCAGTTAGTTTTGGATGTTTCAGCAAAAGGCGATTTAAAAAACCAGGATGCAACTTTTCCATCTGAATTTCAACCATGTTCCAGTCAACCATTTTAACCGGATTATTTTCAAGTAGTTGCACCATCTTTTCCAGCTTACCAGAACCGTTTTTGAAATTTTCAACGGAAATGGTTCTCAATTGGCGAGTTAGTTTTGCAATGAGTTCATTTTTCTGTGAAAGTTGCAGAAGGAAAGTTACCAGTTCGCGTTCCTTAATTTCCAGTTCCGATTTAAGTCTTTCCCGGTGCCGGTTTTCCAGTTCTTTTCCGGTTGACAGATCACTTATTCTCCCCAGTGCCTTTTTGAGTTTGGTAATATCCTGAACCGAGCCCCTGATGCCAAGATACCGTCCTTCGCGGTTGTAAACGCCACGAACTGTAAATAAACACCAGCGCATCTGGCGGGTCCGGGTCATTATTCGAAATTCGAAAGAGGGATTAATCAAATCCTGATTCAATGCATTCTGAAGGAAACCTTCAAATTTTTCGCGGTCAGCCACATAAACCAGCAAACCGGAAAGTGACAGAGCTTCCAAAATCTGATTGGCGGTATAACCTGTAAGGTCAAGGCAAGAAGGTGAGCAGTAATTTATTTTTCCTGATGGATCGAACCACAACTCCCAGCCAAAGGTAAAATCGGCAACCAGTTGGTAGAACTCCCTTTTTTCCTGTTCGCTTTTTAAAAGTTCGCCTTTTTCTTCCAGTTCAAACTTCAATTCAGAAATTTGAGCTTCCAGTTTTTTTACCCTATGCTCAAAATTATCTTTTTTATCCCCGGACTCCATTCCATTCTTTCATTTAATTCTTGTAAATGTAATCTTTTGGATAAAACTGCACAACCACGGAGATTTCTGATTAACATAAAACTAAAGAAAAAAGCAAGAAAAACCCCGGAGTCCTCACTCCGGGGAAAAAAACCAAAAATCAACTAACCTTTAAACCGCCTGGCGACTTCGTCCCAGTTGATGAGATTCCAGAATGCATTTACATAATCCGGACGTCTGTTTTGATAATTCAGGTAATAGGCGTGTTCCCACACATCAACTCCCAGGACGGGAGTGCCCTGAACATCTGCAACATCCATCAGCGGATTATCCTGATTGGGCGTGGACGAAACCACCATTTTATTGTTTTGAAGAACCAACCATGCCCAACCTGATCCAAACCGCGTTAAAGCAGCCTGGACAAATGACTCACGGAAATTTTCTACTGAACCAAATGATTCGTTAAGTGCATCGAGCAGCACGCCTTCAGGCTTCGGAGATCCACCCGGCGCCATTACTTCCCAATACAAATTATGATTGTAATATCCTCCTCCATTGTTTCGAACAGCTGTGGATTGACCTGAAATTCCTTTCAGAATTTCTTCAATGCTTTTTCCTTCGAGCGCACTTCCTGAAACAGCATTATTCAGGTTAGTTGTATAACCTGCATGATGTTTTGTGTGGTGAATTTCCATGGTGCGCGCATCAATGTGCGGTTCCAGCGCTGTGTAATCGTAACCTAATTTTGGTAATTCAAATGCCATATCGTTTTGTTCTTTTTATATGATTAATAAAATACTTTTTTGTCTTATTTGCAAATATAAAGTACGTTTTCTGGTTGTGCAAATATTTCAAGATAAAAACACATGGAAATCCTTTATTGTTCATCGAGTTTGTATATTATTTTCTAAATCCTCTTTGGGAGAATCATGCCCTTTGGCTGGCCATGGTGCTTTTTATGTTTGCAGGCGGGGTTATTCAAACTTTTCTTTTCAGGCGTTCTTTTTTTTCCCGGATTCAATAAAACCAACGAACTCGTTGAAGTTATCGCCTTTTTGGTTAGATGTTACTATTCAAATTCGACCTCACTGAGGTCGTTTTGCATTGTTGTTTCGGTTGATGCTATAAACATTCGACCTCGCTGAGGTCATTTCTTATTGATGTACCGTTGCAACTGGTTAATTTGCCAGTTTCCGGATTAGACCAAGTAAAGCCAACAAAACAACCGCCCCGATTACCGCGGTTACCAATGTGCCAAAAAATCCGCTGTTGACAAATATTCCAAGTTTGTGCAGCAGCCAATTGCCAAACCAGGCGCCGGCAATTCCCACAATAACATTCAGCAAACATCCGTAACCTTTTCCGCGAACAATGAGCCCTGCAATGGCGCCGGCAATCAGGCCGATTAACAATACATAAAGCATATTCAATGGTTTTAGAATTTCATTCAAATTACAAAAACATCGCCGTATAAAAAAGAAGCTGTTCAAAAAACTCTGAAATGAATTGAAAGTTTTCGGAACAGCCTCTCTTGCTATAGGGTAGTGAATAGTTTAACGCACTACTGCTCCTTCATCCAAATCTTTTTCATTCTTGTTTTTATTTTTAACCCAAAACGAAAGGAAAATAAATGCAACAATTAAAATGGCCGGCAAAACAGCCAGATTACGTAACGTCATCTGCGGGCCGGCCGTTTCAATGGATTCTCCCATAATAGGCAATACCATGGACGTAGCAACAAACCCGGCGCCACCGAGGATTGACATTCCCAAAGCTCCGGTTTTAGGTGCATATTCAGCCGCCGCACCAATCATGGTGGGCCAGAAATAACAAACTCCCACAGCAAATACAGCGGCAGATACCACAGTCATAAATGCGCCGTCGGTTACACTTAGCAGCAGCAAACCGGCAACAGAGAAAACGGCTGATCCAAGTAGAACTCCAGGAGGATTTAACCGGTGAATCAAACCTCCGGCAAAGTAACGGCCAACTGCCATTAATCCGGTTACCACTGCCAGAATAATCATGGGATGAACGCCCTTATTGTCCAACAATGCATTTATCCACTGAGTTGTACCCAACTCGGTTGAAGCAGTAAGCAACATGCAGGCAAAAATAAAAGGAAACAACAACGTAATTTTATTTACTGCCTTGCCTTCAACAATAATTAAAATGGCAATAACCCCGATAATAATCAGCGGCAATTCATAACTTCCGGTAATGGCATGAGAAATGGACTGAACATTGGCCACCAAAATCATAAAAATAACAGCCAGTGTAATGGTGATGGGGGCTCCCACGTTCCGCATCATTTCCTTGTAGCTAACACCAGACGAAACCCGTTCGGTCTCAGGAATTTTCTGTCCCAAAAACATGAACCCGTAAATGGCAAGCGGAATGAACAGCAGTCCCACAAGCACCTGCCAGGGCAAATTCAGGGAATCAATTACCAGGGCAGCCAGTAAACTTCCAATGACAATTCCACCGGGGAACCACACATGGAACCGGTTCAGCATTTTCGACTTTTTATCAGGGAAAAGTGTTGTGACCAGCGGGTTGCATGCTGCCTCCACACTCCCGTTTCCCAAACCAATAAATACGTTGGCAATAAACAACGAGGTGTAATCTTTTGCCAAAAGCAACAGTACAATTCCAACCAGGTGCATTCCAAATGCCATCCAAACCACTGTTCTGGTTTTTACAATGTCGATAAAATAACCTCCGGCAAACATGGCCACGGCAAAACCCCAGAATGCCGGTGCGAATGCACGCCCCACCTGCTCGGCTGTCAATCCGTAGTCACCCGTAAAAACGCCCTCAATTCGCGCTCTGATAGCAAACGTCATTGCAGTTACCAAAAGAGCCAGACAACTTGCAATAAAGAGTCTTTTTCGATTTACATTTTCCATAACTTGATTTAATTTTAAATTGTTTTATTCGAATTTATTTGATTTAAGTTTCATCTGATTTTGCTATGAATCAAACAACTAATTGCTTTTTGCCAAATAGTTAATGGCCTGCAAAAGCAACCTC
This sequence comes from Mariniphaga sp., assembly GCA_019429205.1. Taxonomy (GTDB): domain Bacteria; phylum Bacteroidota; class Bacteroidia; order Bacteroidales; family Prolixibacteraceae; genus Mariniphaga. The sequence continues at coordinate 20,410 of JAHYIT010000003.1, forward strand.
CGGTATTCTTCGGTTTCAAAAGTCCGGTAGTCATGCCCGGGTTGAAGATAAATTATCCTCGATTTGTTGAACCGGTTTTCCCAACCAATAATTTTTTCGCTTTGCGGATGGTTTGTGGTTAAAATCGGCACAACATCTTCAGAAACCCTGTAGTTTCCATAAACCTCATCGAAAAACCGCAAACTGGAAAAACCTTTTGTAACCGGATGATTTCCTACCAGTTGAATGTAAACCCAAACATCGTGTTCGTAGGTAGATAATTCTTTTTCCGGAATGCCGCGGCGCTTTTCAATGTATTTTCCTCCTAACAGTTTTTCAAACTGCGGCCAATTCTGGTAAGAAACCAAAGCATGATGCAAAAAAAGCATGGGTTTGCCTTTTTTGGTCAATTCCATATAAGCAGATTTCTCAGCCTCGGAAATTTCCCTCCACATATCGTAGAAAACAAGGACCTCAAAATCTTCGGCAACACCGCCGGCAATAGCCTGATTTGCTTCTGGTTGCTGAAAATGTGTGTATTCAATTCCATCGAGGGCATCGAAGAGTTGGAAAAACTGGATGGTGTCATACGAGTGTCCACCGGTTACCAACATGATTTTTACAGGTTGTGCTTTGAGGGTAAAAATAAACAGTGAGGCAACGACTGTAGTCAGAATCAGTCTCATGGTTATTATCATTAGTAGTTTTGAAAAAGTAAAAATATGAATTTAATTGACTTTTAAAACATAATTTCTGCAAAAACCTGCAAACAAAATTTTTCTGACACCAGGGTTTTCATCTCTTTTTGCTGATTGATGAACTCCAAAAGAAATTCTTTTATCTTTAAAAAAATTGCCATTTTTACCAAATGGCCCAAAGAAAAAAAATACAAAAGATTGCCGGCTGGTTTGCACTGGCCTTTCTGATGCTTTTAATTGGAGTTTCAACGGCATTATGGGTAAAACTTATTCCTGATTATGTAAAAAATTACCTGTCAGATTTTACAGAAGAAAAATCAGAAGGTATTTATTCTTTATCCATTGAAGCAGTTAAAATTAAGCTTCTTCCCTTTTCGGTAAAATTTGACCAGGTAAATCTGTTGCCCAATGAGCAACTGGCAATGATGAATGAAAACTTTCATGAAAAAACCTTTTATACTTTTAGTGCATCCGAAATAGAGTTGGAAGATATAAAACTGAAAGCACTTTTAAAAAACAGAAAATTTGTTTGTAATAAAATCCAGATTAAAAACCCTTCTGTAAAACTGGAAGGAGAAGATTTGTTAAAAAACGATTCGGCAAAAATTAATTCAAGCCTGGTTTCTGATATCAGGCCTTTGTTTAATGATTTGAAAGAAGTTGATATCCGCCGGATTGTGCTGGAAGATGCCAACTTTGGTTTTTACGGGGCATTTGGCAGCACCGACTTTATTTCGCAGGCAAAAAAGGTTTCGGTTGAAGTGCTGGGGTTCACTACGAATGCAGAAATAATTAAACAGAATACCGGTTTCTTTAAAACAGATGACGTGCTTATTCGCATGAACGATTTTCAGAACGATATGGGCGACACGCTGCATATTTTAACCATCGACACCTTATTGTATTCCCTTAAATCAACAGACATAAGGGCAGCAGGGTTCAGGCTTTATCCGCAATCACAAAATTCGGTTAAAAACCTGTTTGATGTTACCGTTCCGAATGTAACTGTAAAAAGCCGCAGTATTGCACGTTTTGCACTTGATGATTCCATTAAAATCAGGTATCTTGAGTTTGAAAAGCCCGAAATCAAATTTTTCAGAAAAGAAAATCCACAGCAATTTAACCTGGAAGCCATCGATAATTTCGATTTGTATGAACTGGTTCAGAACAATTTTAAAAAACTGGAAGTTGACAGCTTTTTCCTCCATGATGCAAAGGTTGAAATTTTCAGGCAACCCGAATTCAACATTTACCAGCAACAGTTTCAGTCTGTTGATATTATTCTGAATGGATTTGAACTGGACTCTGCCTCGGCCCAAAACCGGGAAAAACTTTTACATGCCGACGATTTGGAAATGACAGTTGCCGGGTACCACCTGAGGCTGGATGACAATGAGCACCATTTCAAAGCCGACTCATTATTTGTTTCAACATTTACCGACAGGCTGGGAGCAAAAAAAATTCAGTTGCAACCAGAGAACGAAAATCATTCGGCAAGCCGCACCGAAGTAAGTGTGGAATGTGAATCGTTAAATATTGAAGGAATTGTACTTCGAAATTTATACCATACCAAAACCCTTCCATCAGAAAAAATTGAGGTCATCGAACCCAAAGTGCATCTGCTCTATCATTTGGAAAAAGAAAAACCAGCAAAACAGGTTGAAGGCGGGCTTTTGTTTGAGCTGGTAACCGATTATCTGCAAGGTGTTTATTCCAATTTGGTTTACATTGAAAGAGGAAGGCTCGACATTGAAAACAATCTGTACGGAAACTTGCAGGGTTATTTTGAAACCAGTTTCAACTTTAGCCTCACCGATTTCAGCCTCGACACGGCAAGTGTTGAACGAACTGATAAATTCTTTTATGCCACCAACTTCGATCTTCATTTTTCAGATTACACCATGCGCCTGGTGGATGATTTGCACAAGCTTGAAGTTGACAACGTGCTGATTTCGAGCATAAACCAACAGATTCAAATTCATAACCTCGAGTTGCAGCCGGTAATTGAAAACGTATCTGCCGATGACATGAAACGTTTTAACAGATCGGAACTTTTTCATGTTTCAGTGCCGGCCATAACATTAACCGGGGTAGATTTACGCAATGCTTTTTTTAATAATAAACTGCTGATTTCCAACTTCAGCATATCAAATCCTGACATCTATTTTGAAAACTTTGGCTCACTCCGTTCAGGTGAAGCAAATATGGAACTGACTGAGTTTTATCAACTCATTTTCAATTACATTGAAGATTTTGACATCAGGCAGTTTTCAGTGCCAAACGGTAATCTGACCTGGATAAATCATACGCGCAAAGGAAGAACCACATCGTTTGACAATGCATTTTCGGCCTCACTGGAAAATTTCCGTTTAAACGAAGAAGAACTACCCAAAAAAAGGCTGCTTTTTTCCGATAATTTTGAAATTTCTATTCGGGACCAGGAGTTTGAATTGTCGGACAGTGTGCATGTGCTGAAAGGAAGTGAAATACTGCTCTCTTCGGCAACAAATTCGGTGCGGGTAAAAAACGGGCTGCTTTTTCCGCTGATTACTTCCGAAAAATACCATGATCTTGCCACCACTTTCCAGGTTGCCATTCCTGAACTGAACATTGAAGGTTTTGATTTTCAGAATGCCTGGTACTCGCAGGAACCTCAAATTAACAAGCTGGAACTTGTTTCTCCCCGGTTTCAGATTTATAATCAAAAAGGAAAAACAAAATCACTCGATTTAAAAAACTACACATTCCCAATGCCGGCGTTTATTGAATCGTTAAAACTTAATGAATTTAAAATTACAGACGGCCAAGCTGTCACCTACCAAAGTTCGGAAATAAGCCAAAAAGCACAGGCCAATTTCAGGTTTAATTTTTCAATGCCCGGAATTATTCTGAAAAATAACCACAACCAAATTCAATTGCAGAACCAAAATATTCAGCTTGAGATTTCAGAATTCAAGGCGCCAATTGACGAACTGCATAATATTTCAATCGGGCAAATTGATTTCGACCGGGAACAAAAGTCAATTTCAATAACAGGTTTAAAAGTGGAACCTTTTTTCGAACGAAAAGACCAGAACCGGTTTAAAATTCTTGCACCCCAAATTCAATTTACCGGATTTGATTTGGAGACTGCATTTGACCAGAACAGTTTTGAATTCGGTCAGATTGAAATTAATAATCCGGAAATTTCCATCGAAATTAACCGGCAAATTAAAGACGATACACTGGAATTTTTACAAACCCTCGATTTATATCCACACGTGGAGCACCTGATCAATCAGATTAAAATAAATAACCTGAACCTGAATAAAGCTTACCTCCATTTTAACTGGCTCGAAAAACAATTATTCCAAAACGAGCTGCATATTTTATTTAAAGATATTTTGCTCAGCGAAAATCAGCCGCCAGCCAATTTGCTGAATTCGAGGGAATTTGAAATTTCAACCACCAATTTGGCAACAACTGATAAAAATGGCATGTATGAATTTACCGCCGATTCGTTAATCTACAATTCGGCCAGACACAATGTATGGTTGAAAAACATCAGGGTGAACCCGCTTGCTGAAAAAAAGGCATTTCCGCGCAAAACCGGTTTTCAGACCGATGTTGCACAAGCCGGCATCGACTACATTGAATTTCAAAAAATTAATGAAAAAAGATGGCTGCAGGATAATATTCTGGCTGCGGAAAAACTGCAAATCGGTCCATCCAGACTGGAGATTTTTCGCGACAAACGATTTCCGTTCAACCATAACCAAAGACCGCCATGGCCGCAGAATATGATGAAAAACATCAGCCAGGACTTTGTTTTTGATTCGGTAAAACTTATGCCTTCTTACCTTAAATACAGCGAACTGTTAAGCATATCAGACGAGCCCGGATTTATTGAATTTTATGATTTAACCTTTTCTGGTGGCAGACTTTCCAATTCCGAAAAAGAAACGGGACGAAACAATATTTTTGAGTTGAATGCGCAGGCAAAATTGTTGAATCAATCGTTACTGAAGGCTAATTTCAGTTTCGACCTGGCCAGCCCCGATTATGCCCACAGAGCATCGGGATTTTTGCAACCTATGCAGCTGAAACCACTAAATTCGATCATTTCAAAATCGGCGCCACTGGCCATTGAGGAAGGGCATTTAAACAGATTAGATTTCGATATCAGTTTTACCCAAAACAAGGCAAACGGAAACTTGTATTTTGCCTACGACAACTTAAAAATTGCGGTTTTGGATTACAGTTCCGATGAAATTCAAAAAGCAAAATTTGCTTCGTTCCTGGCCAATAAAATGGTTGTTAATTCGAAAAACCCAAAAGGGAATGAGTTGGTCCCCGTAAAAATTTCTTATGTTCGCGACGAAGAACGTTCCATATTAAATTACTGGTGGAAATCCATTTATTCCGGCGCAAAAGAAGTAATAGGATTGAACCCGTGACAGGAAAAATTGTTTCACCAAAACGAAAATCCAAAATTTTTGTACATTTGAAAAAAAGTAGCCATGCAATTAAAAATTAAAGATTACACCCGGGGATTACTAATTATTTTGCTGATTTTCAGTATTTCATCGTGCCATAGTTTGTTCAACAACGACGACGATGAACCCGAAACCAATTACCTTGTAACCTACGAAATGGTACGTTCGTACCTTCCGGTTATGGTTGAAGCCATGTTTGAACAACTTGTTCGTCAATATCCTGAAATGGCATCAGTACAGGAAAGGGTAAACCATGGAATAATCATTTACAAAATAACATACAAAACAACTTTTCAAGGTGAATCTCAACTGGCCTCAGGGCTTGTTTCCGTTCCAACCGGTCAGGGTTCATTTCCGGTAATCAGTTACCAAAACGGCACAAACACCTTGCACAACAATGCACCCTCGGTTAATCCAAATTATGATATTTACGTTTTGCTCGAAGCCATTGCATCAACCGGATTTGTAATTTCCATGCCCGATTATCTCGGATTTGGTTCATCTGATAATATGTTTCATCCATACCTGCATAAAGAATCAACTGTACAAACTGTTTTGGATATGCTAAGGGCTGTGGAAGAATTGGCCAAAGTTCGGGAATTTTCGCTGAACAATGAATTGTACCTCACCGGATACTCACAGGGAGGATGGGCAACCATGCAGGTGCAAAAAGCTATTGAGGAAGATTTTTCCAGTGAGTTCAACCTTAAAGCGAGTGCACCGGGAGCAGGGCCCTACGATTTGAATTTCATTAAGGAATATATTTTAAGCCAGGAAACATATCCGATGCCCTATTATTTTGGGTATTTGTATAACAGCCTGATAAACCTGGATGAAGAGGCAGTTACACCAATTGAAGAAGTATTCAAATCTCCTTATAATTCGCTGATTCCCATACTTTTCGACGGTTCCATGTCGGGTGAAAAAATTAATGCGGAACTTACAACCGGGGTGGCTGAACTTTTTACCGAAAACTTTCGTTTGAATTATAATACCGACAACCTTTTTAATTCATTGACAGAAATGCTTGATAATAATAGCATTGAAGCCTGGAATACTTCAATACCCACTAAAATAATTCATGGCAAAACCGATACTTATGTTCCGGCAATTATATCAAAAAATATTTATGATGATTTTGTTGCAAAGGGTGCAGGAACCCGCGTACAATATATTGAAATTCCGGAAACGGATCATATTGGAGGAATTGTTCCTGCGGGACTTATTTCCATTGGCTGGTTTTTGGAATTAACGGAATAAATTCCAGAAAAATAATCAGATGAAGTTTAAACTTACAAATTGTTTTCTTCCCTGAAATCGTCAACCAATTTCTGCAAGCGTTTGTTCTTTAATGCTTTCGGATAAATATCGAACAGATAGTTGATTTGAATGAATTCCTGTTTCATTGCCTTCTGCAACATTGCAAAAGCGTCTTTTTCGTGTTTGCTTTCGAGCAGCAGGCTTACCATCCGGTATTTAAGCAGGGAATCATCATTCTTTTCGAGCCCTGATTTTAAGACCCGGAGTGCATTTTTTAACTCCCCAAATTTCAGAAAAATATCGACCCAGGTCAGCCAGATTTCAGCATTGTCAGCTTCAAGTTCAGCAGCTTTTGCCAGCGCATCTTCAGCATCTTTTGGACGGTTACCATCATTATAAACCTTTGCAAGCGTAATCCAGTATTCGGAATTGGAATTATCAATTTCAAGCGCTTTTTTGATAAAAATAATACTTTCTGTCCACTTTTTTTCCACCCACATAACCAGTCCGACACCAAACCAGGCGCTATCATTTTCCTTGTTTAACTTTATGGCTTTCTGGTAATAATATTCTGCCTGGGTATGTTCATCAAGGTTTAAGTAACATTCGCCAATGTAACACCAGCCATCATCATTTTCCGGATCGAATTCCAGGTATTCGGTATATTTCGAAATGGCTTCGCGGTATTTACCTAAATTGGCGTAGGCGTTTCCAATATTGAACAGCGACTGGTCGAACTCTTCATTTAACACCAGCGCAAATTCAAAAGCTTCAATGGCTTTTTCGAAATTACCTGCTTTATTATATGAAATACCAAGATTAAACCAAATGGAAAAATTAAACGGGTCAATATCGAGATAGCGATTGTAATAATCTATACTTTTCAGGTAATCCCCTTCCTGGTCGCTAAAAAATCCCAGGTCATAAAGTGCCATTTCATTTTCGGGATTAAGCTGAAGCGATTGTTCAAAGTAATTAATGGCTATTTTTATTTCACTGGCCTGAACATAGGCAGAACCAATGTGATAAAGAATATCATCTTTTTCACTTCCGGCGTGTTCCAATGCTTTGCCGAATGCTTTTTCAGCCTCATATTCGTCGCCAAGCATCAGCCAGGCCGAACCCTTCATTAAATGAACATCAGGATTGGCAATTTCTACCTGTTCTGCCAAATGGAGATATTTCAGTGCATTTTGATATTTTTCTTTACTCAGCAGAACCTGTGCGTATTTGAGTTGAAGCGGCACAGCACCCGGGTGAATCTGTATTCCCTGGCGTGCAGCAATTTCAGAAGCATTAATGTCTCCTTCATCGAGCAAAAACTCTACAATTCCCTCAAATTCAGAAACATCGAAATAACTTTTCCTCCCCAGGGCAAGCGACCGTTTAAAGCGGCTCAGCGCTTCGCCCATGTTATCTTCACTTAAATAACCTCGTTCTTCTTTGTTCATTCAACCTCCAAAAATGAAACTGCAAAATTAACAATTCACATCGAATAAAGAAGCACACTTCAATTAATGGTGTTGTTCCCTTAACAAATCGTTCACGGTTTTTACCGGATTAAATGTTTCAATGGGAACCTCGACAAAAAGCGTGTTCCAGTTGCTCATAGCCCCGTTCCAAAGACCAGGTAATTCCTGTGCCTTTAAATCTTTCCCCTCTTTCGATTTTTTTGAAATAAAACCTGTTGACGGATCTGTAAATTCAGTCAGGTTATACTTTTCCCCTTTGTAATTTTTTGTTCCGCAAACCAAATCAACCGGATTAAAATGAGTGGCATGTTTGGCAATGGTTTGCTGCTGTACACTATCCGGATCAATCTGGGAACTTTCAACCACCTGAAGAGATACAGTACCATCCGGATTTTTTGCCCAAAACGGACCTCCGCCAGGTTCTCCTTCATTTTTCACCATTCCGCAAACCCTCAGCGGACGGTTGTATTTTTCCCTCAGGTAATGGTATAAATCTTCTTTTTCTGTATAGTACTGGTTTTCCGGCGGTTTTGTATTTAATGTATTTTCAAGGAAATTGGAAGCCTCGGCCAAAAATGCACTTTCGAGAGTAATGGGGTGTTTTTCATTTAAAGTTTTCTGGTACCTGAAAACCTTTTCCTGGTATTTCAATAAAACTCCGGCCAATGCTTTTTTGTATGCAATTGTTGGTTTTTTCAGTCGATCGGGAACCACATTGTCAATATTCTTAATAAAAATCAAATCGGCATCCAAATCGTTCAGGTTTTCAATGAGAGCACCGTGGCCGGCGGGCCTGAACAATAAACTTCCGTCAGGTTCACGGAAAGGTTCATTTTTCAAATCAACTGCTATGGTGTCGGTTGATGGTTTCTGCAAACTGAAAGAAACCCCGAAAGTAACACCAAGCAATTTTTCATATTGTTTTTTCACTTTTGCAAGGAGTTCCTCAAAAATCTGTTTATGCTCGGGCGAAACGGTAAAATGCAACCTGGTCACATTATTTTTATCTTTTGCATAACTGGCGCCTTCCACCAAATGCTCTTCAAAAGGTGTGCGTTCACCGTCGGCATATTTATGAAATTTGAGTAACCCTTTGGGAAGTGAACCATAATTCAATCCTTTTTCAAGCAAAAGAAATTCTATCCAGTTTCTGCATCCTTCTTCAGCTCCCATATCTGCAATTGCTTTTTTCAGCGATTTGAAAAAAGCAAATTTTTCTTTATTAACAAGAAATTGGCGTGCTGCAGCATTTTTCGCCAGTGAAATCTCAGTATCTTCATCGTCAACACAATCATCAAAAGCTTCAAATAAGGTTTTAAACATGCGGCTGGCTGCTCCCGATGCAGGTACAAATTTTAGAGGAACTATACCGGAAGAAACCAGTTTATCAAACCGTTCATTGTTCTCTTCAACACCCTTATTGTCAAGCCTGATAATTCCGTTACCAACTGTGGCAGCTTCAATAACCTCCAAAAAAGGAAAACCTTTTTTAAATTTTTCAATCTGTTTTTGAACTACCTCAAGCTGGCTGCCACGTTCTTTTATCTGAATTTTATCTTTTCGTGAAAACATAGTTTTCTTTTTAATTTCCAAATCTAAAAATAGAAATAAGATTTAGTTTTGAAAACAATTACGAAGTGAGTTTAAACAAAGTTTTCAATTATTTTTTAACAGGTGTAAAAAGAAAATGGTAAATTGCCTCGAAAATCTGCAAAAAAAAATGGACATGCTTACAAAAACAAAAATAAAAGAAGTTATTGAGAATTTTCCTGAAGAAATCTCTATCGACGATTTTATTGACAAATTAGTTCTAATTGAAAAAGCAGAACGAGGAAATATACAATCAGAAAATGGAGAGGTATTTTCGGAAGAGGAATTGGAAAAAGAAATGGAAAAATGGTTCAAATAATAAATAAATTATCGAATTCTGTATAAAATTGTTTCACCTTCACAAATAGATATTTTAACTGTACATCACTCTGCCAGAGATTTATTCAGGAGAGAAATTAATTCCGACAGGTAAAATGACACAACAAAAGCTTTGGTGGGGGCACACAAAGCGCTACAATGATTTTCCGACATACTTCCGTAACCTGTTTTCGGAACGGGTACAGAAGGTTTCGGTTGATGCGGGTTTTACCTGTCCCAACCGCGACGGAACCAAAGGTTACGGCGGTTGTACTTACTGCAACAATAAAACCTTCAAACCCACCTACTGCAATCTCGAAAATTCAGTAAGTTACCAGGTGCATCATGGCATTCGCTTTTTCGAAAAAAAATACAAATCCATGCGGTTTCTGGCCTATTTTCAGGCATATACCAGCACCTGGGCGCCGCTCGAAAATTTGATTCCATTATACGAAGAAGCCCTCCGACATCCAAAAATAATTGGTCTGGTCATTTCTACCCGGCCCGATGCTGTAAATGACGAACTACTTGACTACCTGGCTGAACTCAGCAAAAAAGTTTATGTGATGGTAGAATTCGGATTGGAATCGCACCTCGATGCATCACTTGAAAAAATGAACCGCGGCCACACGTTTGCCGAATCAGTTTGGGCGCTGGAACAAACCACAAAAAGAGGAATCAAAAACTGCGCTCATCTGATTTTAGGGCTTCCTGGCGAAACCAGGAGCGACTGGCTGGAACAAGCCCGGGTTATTTCACAACTGCCTGTTAATAATTTAAAACTGCACCAGTTGCAAATTCACAAGGGAACGGTAATGGAAACCCAGTTTAGAAAAAGCCCGGAAAATTTTTACCTGTTTTCAGCCGAGGATTACATTGAACTGGTTGTAGATTACCTCGAATTGCTCAATCCAAAAATCATTATAGAAAGGTTTATCAGTCAGGCGCCACCTGAAATGCTCATTGCCCCGAAATGGGGATTAAAAAATTTTGAATTTGTAGCAAAAGTGGAAAAAAAATTAAAAGAAAGAGATACCTGGCAAGGTCGGCTTTTCTAATGTTTTTGCGTCCGATCGTCCATTACCACCAGCCGGTATTTCTGGCCCTGCATAACTACCCGGTGCGCATCGATGTGCAAATGTTTGGTTACAATTTTATTATGAATGTAAAAATCGCGAATCAAAACGAGTTCCGAGAGATTGGAACCTGAAAGCAAATCCCTTATCTGACAATGTTTGCAAAAACTGTTATCTGATTCGATGATTTTATCGCGTTGCGTGCAACCCATAATTTCGCAAAACTCGTGTTCCAGAATGTCACCTTTGTCGCTTTTGGTCAAATTCTGAAAAGCCTTGTTAAAATATTTCACCTTAAAATTATGATCGGCGAGAAAAATCGCCTGCGGATGGTGTTCAATAATTTGGTTCACCAAATCATTGGCTTCCTCAATACGTTGAAATTCAAGTCTCATGACAATCAATTTTAATGGGTTAGAAACTTTTGGCCAATTTTCTTTTATACAGAAATCTATTAAAATTCGCAAAAACCAAAGTAGCAATTAAAATTTATAATACAACCTATCATGCTTAAGAATATTAAAAAAAATTCAACCGGTGTTTTCATGAATCAGCAGAGCCAAAAACACGTTTCAGTAAAGCAGTTGTTCTTGCAGCCGGGTCTTTTCTTATCAGCTTTTCTTCATCTTCAATTTTAAGAAACAATCCATCGAGGGCTTTTCCGGTAAGGTACTCATCCAGGTTTGTTTCCACCGGTTTAAGCCCGGCAACCTGTCCCACAAGCGAATTGGCCAGTTCATTCCATCTTGAGGTTAATGTATTCCAGCTTTGCGATGTTGAAACATTTCCAACCAGCTTCTTATCAAGGGAAGTCTGGATTTTTGGCCGGTAAAGATTATATAAACCATCGTAGGTTGTTCGGTGCAAATACATGGTTGCTGCGTTGTTTTCGCCTCTCAGTATTCCAACGGCATCGTTTATGGTCATGCTTTTAATGCTGTTCACGAAAATGGGTTTGGCTTCTGAAACCGCATCTTCGGCAGCCCTGTTTATTCGCAGCAAAACATCGTCGAGCAGTTGCTTACCACCGGGCACCCGGCCAATATTATCCACAATAATATCAGCTTCGGGTGGAAGAAGGATTTTAACCATTTCATCTTTATAATATCCGTCTGTAACTCCCAAAATATCAACAGATTTATTGGTTCCAACAATGAGCGCTTCTTTTAGGCCGCCAATAATTTCTGATTGGGTAAGCGGTTTGTTCTCTTCGAGAGTTTGCCTGGCAAGTTGCTCAAGTTCTGCACAGGAAAAGAAAATAAAAGCCAGTAAAAAAATTGCGGAATAGCGTGTTTTCATATCATTGATTTTTCCGGTAAAGATAATTATTTAAAAAGCTGTTTAACCATATCTTCCTTTCCTTTTGCTTTCAACTCCTGCATAATCGACTTTCGGTATTCGCGTTTGTACCAGAAGAAAAACTTGCGCTGCTCCCGTTTGTCCTTTTGATTTCGGGCCGTATAAACTTTCTCCATGGTGTAAGGATGATAACCGGAATAGTAAATTACCGTGGCCAGTGTCATTGGAGTTGGTGTAAAATCCTGCACCTGTTCCAGCCTGAAATCCATGTTTTTAGTTTGAATGGCCAGATTTGCCATATCTTCCGATCTACTGCCCGGGTGGCTCGAAATGAAATACGGAATGAGTTGTTGGTCCAGTTTTTCTTCCTTGTTTATTTTTTTAAACTCCCGGTTTAATTCCTCAAACAGTTTAAACGAAGGTTTCCGCATAAATTTCAGCACTTCGTCAGAAGTATGTTCCGGCGCAACTTTCAACCTGCCCGAAACATGATTTTTAATCACCTCGCGTAAATATTGACGGTTTATGTTATCGGTTTCTTCGTTACCGGTTTTTTCCAGAATCATGTCGTAACGAATGCCGCTTCCCACAAAGGCCTTTTTCACTTTCGGGTTTTCCCTGACTTTCTTATACAAATCCAGCATGGGTTTATGGCTGGTATCCAAATTTTTACATATCGAAGGAAAAATACAGGAGGCACGTTTGCACTTCCGGCAAATTTCTTCATGAATACCTTTCATTTTATACATGTTGGCAGACGGGCCGCCCAAATCGGAAATATAGCCTTTGAAATCGGGCATTTGCGTAACCTTTTCAACTTCTTTTAAGACTGATTTTTCGGAACGGCTGACAATAAATTTTCCCTGGTGAGCCGAAATGGTGCAAAATGTACACCCGCCAAAACAGCCCCGGTGAATATTTATGGAATGACGAATCATTTCGTAAGCGGGAATGGTCCCTTTGCCATTGTATCGCGGATGCGGAAGCCTGGTATAGGGCAAATCGTAAACCCGGTCAATTTCCTGCTCGGTAAAAACCGGCCAGGGCGGATTCACCACAACCATTCTATCTCCAACCCGCTGCACAAGCTTTTTGGCTTCCATTTTATTCGATTCTTCTTCGATATGCATAAAGTTGCGGGCGTATTTTTTCTTGTCCTCCAAACAATCCTCATGTGAGGAGAGTTCAAATTCATTCCATTCCTTTTTAGAGGCGTATTTTTCATCCTGGTCAACCATAAAAGCAATTTGCGGAATGGTGGTAAGGTTTGAAACCGGAACTCCACGCTGAACCAAACGGGCAAATTCCACAATCGATTTTTCACCCATTCCGTAAAAAAGAATATCAGCGCCCGAATCAATCAAAATGGAAGGCATTAACCGATCCGACCAGTAATCGTAATGTGTCAAACGTCGCAAAGAAGCTTCGATTCCGCCAATAATTAAAGGAATATCAGGATAAAGTTTTTTCAGAATATTGGAATAAACAATGGTAGCATAATCAGGTCGCTGATCTGTTCTGCCACCGGGTGTGTAAGCATCATTTGAGCGTTTGCGTTTATTTGCTGTGTAATGATTTACCATGGAATCCATGTTGCCTCCGGTTACGGTAAAAAACAAACGTGGCTGGCCCAGCTTTTTAAAATCACGCAAATCGTCCTGCCAGTTGGGTTGCGGAACGATGGCCACTTTCAATCCTTCAGCCTCCAGAATTCGTCCGATAACCGCCGCTCCAAACGATGGATGATCGATATATGCATCCCCCGTAAACAGAATAACATCGGGCTGTTCCCACCCCAAAGACTTCATTTCTTTTCGCGAGGTTGGCAACCATTTTTCTGTATTTTCAAAACTATTCTTCATAATAACTCTTGCCAAGATTAACAATTTATTTCCGGTTTTGATGAAAATACTGTTATTTTTGTTTTCGTATTTCTATTGGTTTTCCTTAGAAAATCTAAAAAATATTTAATGGAATTATTAAAATTGAAGGACATTTTTAAGGCTCCACCTGCCCTTTCGCTTTTCGGTGGTGAGTATTTCGCCAAATTTCTGATGTACATTCTCCGGTTCAATAAACTGAACAAAATTTACGAGCAGATTGCCTCAAAAGAAGGAATTGATTTTATTGATGAAATTATAAGGGTACTTGAATTTAAGATTGAATTTGACGAAAACGAACTAAAAAAAGTTCCGGCAACCGGACCGCTGATTGTGGTTGCCAACCATCCTTTTGGCGGTTTTGATGGCTTGCTTCTCATTAAATATCTTTCGCAGGTAAGGCCGGATGTAAAAGTTATCGGTAATTTTCTGATGCAGAAAGTAGAACCGGTTTCGGAATATTTTATCTCTGAAAATCCCTTCAACAATATTGACCCGGACAAACAGGAAAAAGAATGTAAAGGAACCAGGGAAGCTGTCCATCATTTGCAAAACGGGGGTGTTTTATGTTTGTTCCCGGCCGGTGATTTGAGCACCTACGGAACTTTCGACAGCATTACCGACCAGGTTTGGCAATTCCCGATGGTGAAATTTGTAAAAAAAGCCAGAGTACCAGTTGTTCCGGCATATTTCCAGGGAACAAACAGCCGGCTGTTCCATTTTTTTGCCAAAATTCATCCCTCTTTACGCCAGGTGAGACTGCCTTCGGAGTTACTGAGTAAAAAACACAAAACCATTAAATTGCGGATTGGAACGCCAATTAAAGTTGAAGACCAGGATAAATTTTTCGATGTTTATCAGTTTGGGCGTTTTCTCAGGGCCAAAACCTACAGTATGGAGTCGCCCATAGAAGTAAAACGATTTTTTAATTATAATCTGAAACCGCAACACAAACCCGAATCGGTTATTGAACCGGTAGTTGAAGAAAAGATTCTGGCAGAAATCCAAAAAATCAAAACCGATTATACCCTGTTCAACCTGAAAAACTATACGGCATTTTGTGCACCATCAGAAGAAATACCAAATATTCTGACTGAAATAGGACGGTTACGTGAAATCACATTCAGAGAAGTTGGAGAAGGAACTAACCGAAGCATTGACATCGATGAGTTTGATTTGTATTACCACCAGATGTTTATATGGGATGAAGAGGAAGAAAAAATTGTTGGAGCCTACCGAATTGGAAAGGGAAAGGACATCTTGGAACAATACGGAAAGCGGGGCTTTTACCTGCAATCACTGTTTAAAATAAGCGACGATTTTAAACCCGTGCTGAATGAAAGCCTTGAGCTGGGCCGTTCGTTTGTTATAAAAGAATACCAAAGAAAACCAATGCCGCTTTTTCTGCTTTGGAAAGGGATTTTGTATTTTCTGCTTAAAAACCCTGAATACCGCTACCTGATTGGCCCGGTAAGTATCAGCAACAACTATTCAAAAATATCGAAAGACCTCATCATCCGGTTTATCATGCAAAATCACCTGAACTGGAAAATGGCACAATTTGTTAAACCGCGCAACAGCTACAAATTTAAAAGCGACAATGCAGATATTAACATTCTGATGGAAAATATGGAACGCGACATCAACCGGCTCGACAAAGCCATTGGCGATTTGGATGAATTGAATTCAGGACTTCCGGTTTTGCTGAAAAAATATATTAAACTGAATGCCAAAATTATTGCATTTAATGTCGATCCCAAATTTAACAACTGCCTCGACGGGCTGATTATGCTTGATGTGAACGATGTACCCAAAAACACCATTGAATCATTATCGAAAGAAGCCAACGACGGATCAATCCTGGAACGGTTTTATACGCACCGCGAATAACTGGTCATTTCCAAAATTCAAACATTTTTCCTTTTGCACCGAAAACAGGATCATTTTTTGGCAGCGAAACCCGGGAAATGTTTTGTTTCGCTTTTTCCATCTCAGGGTCTTTTCCGTAATTCATATCCCAGTTCTGGCCGTCGGGATAGGCGCCAACCACGGCAAATCCGTCGCCGGAATCGATGCGTTTGTGAGAAGTGCCGGCAGGTAAAACCACCAAATCACCCTTTTCAATTTTAACCGGATCGTTTTCCGGTCCTCCCAGTTGAACAACTGCCCAGCCCGAATAAACACCAAGTGCTTCATGCGCGGTTGAATGGTAATGCTGAAAATTGTAAATGCCATTTCGCCACGAGCCACCCCAATTGTTTTGTGATAAAATTCTTTCAATTTCTGAAGCCGGATCGGAACCTGAAAAATCAAATACACTTTTATAGAGCAAAACCGGCAAATCCGGATTGTTGGGAAAATTCCCGTTTTCAGAAAGAAGTAAAGTTTTTATTTCTGCTGATGGATTAATTTGTGCATGCATATCATAAACAATTATTATTAAAACAGCGAATAAAACGTTTCTTAATTTCATTTCATTAAAAATTACATGAGCCAAAATTTACAACAAGTTAAGGATACTTTTTGTTATTTTTGGCGACTTTAAAATGGTCAATATCCAATGTTCAATAATGAATTTTTAATCAAAAAACGAAGTAATATATAACTTGAAAATAGGATATTGAATATTCGTTATTGGTTATTCTCTAAAAAGAATCAAAATTTCCAAGATCCAATACTCAATATTGAATATCCAAATGAAAGAAAGATAATAACTTATCATTAAAATTTAAATTTATGGAAAGAAAATATGATTTGGAAGAACGGCTAATTGATTTTGTTCTTCAAATTGATGAAATTATAGAACAGTTACCTAACACAAGACTTGCAAATCACATTGCAGGACAACTGGTTAGAAGTGGTACTTCTCCTGCACTAAACTACGGAGAAGCACAATCTGCAGAATCTCAAAAAGATTTTGTGCATAAAATGCAGGTAATTTTAAAAGAATTGAGGGAAACAAGAATATGTCTGAAAATTATTATCAGAAAACCCCTGCTTGAAAACCATGTTGTAATGCCAGTGCTGGTTGAAAATGAAGAATTAATTGCCATATTTGCCAAAAGTGTAAAAACAGCAAAATTGAAATTATAATAATGGGAAATTTCCAATATCCAATGTTCAATATTGAATATCCAAATAAAAACCAAAGTACGTTCCGTTTTGATTATTGGATATTGAGTATTCAATATTGGTTATTTCTTATGAAAATTAAGAATAGCCAATTTCCAATGTTCAATAAAGAATATTCAAATAAAAAAGATGATAAGAAATACTAAAAACTACCTTTTACTTATACTCAAAGGAATGGGAATGGGAGCAGCGGACGTAGTGCCAGGCGTTTCGGGAGGAACGATTGCTTTTATAACAGGGATTTACGAGGAGTTGATTGACTCCATTAAATCAGTGAATCTGAATGCGCTGAAGCTTTTATTTTCATTCAAATTAACTGCATTTTGGAAAGCCATTAACGGCAACTTCCTGATAAGTGTTTTTCTCGGAATCGGAATCAGCATATTTTCGCTGGCCAAAGGACTGGAGTACCTGCTTCACCATTACCCCATTCTGGTGTGGGCATTTTTCTTTGGTTTGATTATAGCCTCTGCCATTTACATTGCCCGCACCATAAAAAAATGGGATACCGGAACTGTAATTGCAGGAATAGCCGGCATTGTGGTAGCATATTTTATCACAGTTATTTCACCTGCCGAGGCCAACACTACCTGGCTATTCATTTTTATTTCGGGTTCCATTGCCATTTGTGCCATGATTTTACCCGGAATTTCAGGTAGTTTTATTCTGGTATTGCTGGGAATGTACAAATTTATTTTATCGGCAGTAGGCGATTTAAACATTCCCGTACTGCTTGTTTTTATAGCCGGCGCAGCTATCGGAATCATAGCATTTTCCAATTTGCTTTCGTGGTTGCTCAAAAAATTTCACAACCTCACCATTACTGTGTTGTCTGGTTTTATGGTTGGTTCGCTGAATAAAATCTGGCCATGGAAACAGGTGACCGAAACCTTTATTGATCGGCATGGTGAAATAAGACCTCTGGCTGAAAAAAATATTTTGCCCGGAACTTACGAAAACTTAACAGGTAACGAATCCTGGTTGTTTGGTGCCGTTCTTTTGGCTATTGTTGGTTTTGCGCTTATTTTTGTGATTGAAGGATTGACAAAACAGAAAAAATGAAAAAAAAATACGGATTGATTGGCTACCCACTAACCCACTCTTTTTCAAAACAGTTTTTTACCGAAAAATTTGAAAAGGAAAAAGTGGATGCAACGTATGAGAATTTCGAAATTGAAGATATTTCATGGTTTCCGGATGTGGTGAGAAACAATCCGGAGTTAATTGGCCTGAATGTGACCATACCATATAAACAACTGATAATTAATTTTTTAAACGAATTGGATAAAGCCGCGGATGATGTGGGCGCTGTGAACACAATAAAAATTAAACGTATAGGAGAACGAATTCATTTAAAAGGATTTAACACAGATACTTGGGGATTTGAAGCTTCACTGAAACCGTTATTAAAAAAATACCACGATAAAGCTTTGATTTTGGGAACGGGCGGGGCTTCAAAAGCCATTAAATATGTGCTGAACAAACTGGGCATTGATTTTATTTCAGCATCAATTGAAGAGTTGCAGAAAAAGGAAATCCGGTACGAAGATATTGGTAAAAAAATTCTGGAAGAACGTCTTCTCATAATAAACGCCACACCGCTTGGAACCTACCCGAAAGTAGAAACTTTTCCACCAATTCCTTATAAATTTTTAACAGGGAAACATTTACTTTTCGATTTGGTCTATAATCCTGAAGTAACCCAGTTTATGAAAAAAGGGAAAGAAAAAGGAGCAGTGGTTAAAAACGGATTTGAAATGCTGGTGCAACAAGCTTTAAAATCTTATGAAATCTGGAATGCCTGAAATGGGTTTTATAGGTGATATGGCGCTTTTCAAACGGAAATAAGAAAACCTGCTGAATTACTATCTTTGTAAAAAAGAAATTAAATGAAAGCGATTGAATTGAATTCACGAACTGATAAAAAAGGGTATTTAAAAATAAAATACCCACTTGAAAGGTCAGAAAAAAATGTTCGTATTTTGATACTTGTGGATGAGGACAATAATGAGACAGAAGAAGAAGAATTGTGGCTAAAAGCAATTTCTCAAAATCCAGCCTTCGACTTTTTAAAAGATGAATCGGAAGATATTTATTCCTTAACTGATGGAGAACCCTTCAATGATTAAAAACTCCGTTGTTCTTGTCCCTTTTCCGTTTGATGACTTTTCTGAGCTGAAAGTCAGGCCTGCACTATGTCTTACCCGGGAAATTGGAAAACATAAACATGTTGTTATTGCTTTCATCTCAAGTAAGATTCCAAATGAAATCCTGAAAAGTGATCTCATTTTGGAAAAGAATTCAAAGTTATTTCAGGGAACCGGTCTGGCGGTGGATTCTATTATTCGCTTGCACAAACTTGTCACAATACCAAGACTACTCATTAAGAGAAAATTAGGAATAATTGGTGTTCAAACAGAAAATGAAGTAAAAGAAAAAATTACAGAACTCTTTTTTGAAAAATAAGATTACATGCAGGAAAAGAAAAAAATATTATTTGTCTGTATGGGAAATATTTGTCGGTCGCCAAGTGCCGAAGCGGTTTTTACAGGAATGGCCACAAAAGAAGGAATAATTGAGAAATTTGAAATTGATTCAGCCGGGACCGGCGCCTGGCATGCTGGCGAACCAGCCGACAAACGCATGCAAAAACATGCCATAAAACGGGGTTACAATCTGACAAGTATAGCCCGGAAATTCGATCCGGATACTGATTTCGACCGTTTCGATTTAATTGTGGCCATGGACGATGACAATGTACAGTCGCTGAAAAGTATGGCAAGGAACGAAAGCGATTTGAAAAAAATTCATAAAATGACCGATTTCAGCAAGGAGTGGAATTACGATGAAGTTCCCGATCCGTATTACGGTGGCGATGAAGGTTTTGAGCTCGTGCTCGACCTGCTGGAAGACGCCTGCGAAGGATTGCTTGAAAAACAGCATTAATTTTCGAAATGATAAAGAAAAGTGACCAATGCATCGTATGCAGGCTTTTTCTGACCTTCAATTTCTACCACAATTTTCACCTGAATCCTGGCAATCCCACGTAAATTCTTTATGTCGTGCAACGAAACCATGGCCCTGATTTTATCGTTTACCAAAACAGGTTGCTGAAATTTTAGTTTTTCAATGCCATAGTTTACAATCATTTTCACATTACGCACATCAACAATGGAATACCAAAGGTAAGTAAGCATGGAAACGGTTAAATACCCATGAGCAATGGTTGTTTTAAAAGGCGATTCTTTGGCAGCTCGTTCAGGGTCGGTGTGAATCCACTGGTAATCGAGTGTAGCGTCGGCAAATTTATCGATTTGTTCCTGGGTAATCTGTATAAACTCTGATGTCCCAATTTCTTTTCCGAGAAATGATTCAAATTCTTCGTAACTATTAATGATTGTTTTTCCCATATTGAGTTAATATTTTTATGGCTGCAAAGAAAACCATTTTCCACCTTTTACAGAAGAAAAAAGCTCCGGCAACTGAAAATTCATACAGCTTTCGGAAAACTTTTCCGAATATTAAGCCTGACTGTTCCAAACTTAAACAAGACTGATTTGTTTGATAAATTTCTCACCTTTGCAGTTACGCATTTCAATATGAAAAAATTAGTAAGCAGCACAACATTTCTGGCACTCGTTGCCACCTGGCTCTGGTCCACTGCATTTGTGGGTGTCAAAATCGGATTGGAATACCACACACCACTACAGTTTGCAGGTATTCGATTTTTTATTTCCGGAATTCTGATTTTCATTCTGTTTGGAAATTACAGCAGGTTCTTCCGTGAAATTAAAGCGAACCTTAAACTGGTGTTATGGCTTTCACTCATTCAGATTTTTGCACAATATGCACTTTTTTATAGCGGATTAAATCTGGTTCCGGGAGCACTCGGCGCCATGATAATCGGTTCGTCTCCCCTTTTTATTGCCATTGTAGCCCACTTTGCTTTCCAAAACGACAAAATGACCTCAATGAAAACCTTTAGTATTCTGATTGGTGTGGCCGGAATTGCAGTTATCACCCTTGGACGAACAAAAGTTGAGATGCGCGGAGAACTTGAATTTTTGGGCATTGGACTGCTTTTAGTAAACAACCTGGTTGCCGGGTACGCCAATGTACTGGTTTCCAAATCGCCCAAAGGAATTTCGCCACTCGTACTCAGTTCATCAACCCTGATTATTGGGGGACTTTTGCTTTCTTTAGTTTCCATTCCGGTTGAAGGGATCAACACCGGTCCATTCCCTTCTAAATACTATATTGCGCTGGCCTGGCTTAGTTTTTTATCGGCAGCAGCTATTTCTATCTGGTTTGTTTTATTGAAACGCCCGGGAGTAAAAGTGTCTATATTAAATGTTTGGAAATTTATGATTCCGGTTTCAGGCGCTATTTTGAGTTGGATTATTCTGGAAAATGAAAAACCCGATTTACCTTCCATCATAGGAATGATGGGCATTGCAGGTTCGCTACTTGCCCTGAATTATGCAAACCGAAAGTCCATGAAAAAGGCCGAACTCCAAAAAGCCCGGCCTGAATAAATGAAATATTTTAGCTGTTAATTTTCATCCAGTACCAGTAATTCAATTTTCCTGAAATCTGTCGGATGGCTTTCGGCCTGAATGGATATTGATCCGGAGGTAATTATTTTATCTCCAAATTCTGAAAGCATTTTATCGTAATATTGGTCCCGGGGATCGAGTTGTGGCTGTTCGTAGCTCATTACTTCTTCACCTTCCACAAAATGGCGGATTATTTCACTGCCCCTGACTTCAACTTCAACAGTTACCCACTGGTCGCCATGAAAAGTTTTTGAATCTGATGTAGTACAATGTTGTTCAACCAAAACGCCATCCATAACCACATTGGTTCCCGGCGTACAAAGATTCATAGTTGAACGTTCATCGGTTCCGTTTCCGCCCAGTAACTGAACTTCAATTGAAGTTGGAAAATCCTGGTCAATTTCCATCGATTCAGCGCTTTGCCCGTGCAACATTAATCCGTTGTTTCGGAATGCCCAGCCGGGACCACCTTTTACTTGTTCGCCTACAAAGCGATATTCCACCCTCAACCGGTAATGCGAAAATTCACCGTTATAAAACATGTGGCCAAACTGACTTCCCCATTCTTCCCATTCGTCGTAACTGACACGCAGCAAACCGTCTTCTACCCTGAAAGTATTATTAAAATTATCCCCCAATTCATAACCTGTAAACTTAATTTGCCAGTCGTTCAGATCTTTTCCATTAAATAACTGTATCCAGTTCTCTCCGGATTCAACCTGAGCCGATTTTTCACTTCCCTGCTGGGATTTTTGTCCTGAGCCACAGGAAGCAAATAAAAACACTGTGCCAATAACGACAGATATAATACTTAAAGTTAAAACTCGCATAGAATTACGTTTAAATCATTTAACATTAAAAGAAAGGTAAAGGTAAATAAAATACATCATGTTTTTCTAAATGTGCTGTAAAATTCATTAAAAGAAAGGGTGTTTGAATCCAATAAATGGGAAAATAAATAGCAGAAAATTCAATTTCTGAATAAATGATAATTTATTGTTAACAAAAAAAATGTAAAATACTGTTAGGATATGTAAAAAAATTCCTATTCATTTTATTTACAGGAATTACATTCTCTTTTATACCATCATACCTATTAAAAATCAAACTGACCAAAAGCAACCGAAAATTTAATTTGGTGAAACAGTCCCGATAAAATCTTATTGCAGATACGTATTTCTCCCTTTGCTAATTTTTTTTACAACTGAATTATCAAAACAGTTTCTTGTTCATCGCGAAGAATATCTACGGAAATAGTTTGCCCGGCTTCCAGGGTTTGCAACCGGCTCATATAGTCGTAAATATTTCCCACTTTTTTCCCGTTAATTGCGGTAATGATATCACCCTTTTTCATTCCGCCCAAATCAGCAGGTTTACCTTTTGTTACTGCATCAATGCGAAGGCCCCTTTCTTCCAGTCCGGCGTAATCGGGCATAATTCCCAGAGAAACTTTAAAACGTCCTCCCCTGCTCCTTTGAAATTTAGCCCCGGATTCCTGAAAAGTTAGTGCACTGGCACGCGTAGCCAATTCATGTACCAGCAAATGGGCAAATTCCGTTACTCTTTTTGTTCCTTCGTAATTTATGGAACCGGTTTCGTCTAAAGGAGTGTGGTAATCAGAATGAGCTCCCGTAGAAATAAAAAACACCGGAATATCCTGTAAATAAAAAGAAGCATGGTCAGATGGGCCAATGCCTTCGCCGGAAAGTGCCAGCTTAAACCCCGGATTCAACCGGTTGATTATTTCTTCGGTTTCCTTTGCGGTTTGAGTTCCTCCAATACTTAAAGCATTGCTCATGGAATCGAGCCTGCCAACCATATCGAAATTGAACATAGCAACCATATTTTCTGTATTAACAGGTGGATTTACAGTAAAAGCTTTTGAACCTATTAAGCCCATTTCTTCGGCGCCAAACGCAGCGAAGATAATACTTCTCCGGTTTTTCTTTTCTCCGGCCAGTTTTTCTGCCAGTTCAATAACTGCTGCAACTCCTGAAGCATTGTCATCTGCGCCATAATGAACTGCCAAAGTATCTACTGCTCTTGACCCCGAGCCCTGCCCGCCCATTCCCAAATGGTCGTAATGCGCTCCAACAATAATATATTCGTCCTTCAATTCAGAATCGGTTCCCGGCAAAAGGGCAACAATATTCTGTGATTCTGCCATTTCGAGCACCATATTTATATTTGCAGAAACAGCAGCTTTTGTTTCAATAGTAATGGAGGTGTTTTTTTCTTTGATTTCTGATTCGAGGGTTTCAATGGTATATCCTGTTTCGTGTAACATTACATTGGCGACTGAGCGGGTAACCTGAATTACCGGAATCGGATACCTGCTGACATTTTTATCGAAAAAAAGCGGAGATAATTCATCTTTCTCATTGAATGCAGTGCCCGCAACCAAAATTAATCCGGCAGCATTTTTATCGGAAGCTTTTAATGCCTTGGCCCGTTCTGTGGAAAACTCGACAAACGCACTTTGCGGATTTTCCAGGTCAGGATCTCCCTGTAGCGCCAGTATCCATTTCCCCGAAACATTCAGATTTTTAAAGTCATTCCATTGAATTGGATCCTGGTCAATTTCCAGTCCGTAGCCGGCGAAAACAACCTTAGCCTCTACATTCGTATTGGCAGAAAATGCATAAGGCAAAAAATCCGATTCAACCTGAAAGTTTTCATCATCGACTTCGAGTAAATTATTCCCTCCCAACCGGGCCGAAGTAACCAGCTCAAATTTCTGAAAACCATTTTCAAAAAGCAATTGAAGCCCGGCATTTTCAAATTTTTCCCGAATAAAAACTGCCGCCAGACTATCGCCCGGTTCTCCGGTTTTTCTTCCTTTAAGTGAATCAGAAGCAAGGTAATAAATCGTTTTTTGCAGATCTTCAACAGTAATATCCGGATTGAACTTTGCAGAACAAGAAGCTGCAATAATTAAAACAAGTGCGTAAAAAATATTTCTCATTTGTTGTATCAATTTATGAATTCTGAATTAGTTTCCGGTTTCTCTACACTTTTAAATTTAGGGTAATAATACGCAATATTCGCCGTATTAAAAAGGAGTTATGTATATTTACAACCGCTAATTAAAAAGGGATATCCATTGATTTCATTCGGAATAAAATATTGGTTTGTTATTTTACTTATATTGCTGATTGCTGCTGCCGGCATTGTACTTTTGCTCTATTTCAGAAATAAAGACAACCGGGAATTGACTAAAAATCAGAGAACCATTTTAATGATATTTAGGTTTTTTTCATTTTCCCTAATCGCTTTTTTGTTGTTGTCTCCGTTTATAAAAAGCCTGAAAAAAATGGTGCAAAATCCGCTGATTATTGCTGCATGGGACAACTCAGGATCGATTGCTTCAACCGGCGATTCACTGCAGCTAACCAGCGAAATGATTCAGTTAAAAAACAAAATTTCTGATGAATTGGGAAGTAATTACAATTTGGTTCATTACACTTTTGGACAGGAAACGAAATTTGATGGTGAAATTAATTTTTCAGACAAGAAATCGGACTACAGCAACCTGATTAACACATTGAACAACAACCATTTTAATGAAAATATCGGGGCCTTGTTGCTTGCGGGGGATGGCATTTACAATCAGGGAAAAAATCCGGTGAATATGCTGGAAAATATTAATTTCCCGGTTTATTCTATTGGACTCGGCGACACCACCGAAATAACCGATGCACGCATCCAGGGCATCAAAGCAAACCGAACCTCCTTTTCCGGGAATCGTTTCCCGATTGAAATTGATACCCGCTTTTTAAAACTAAAAAACAGTTCGCTAAGACTAACCGTGTATGAAGGTGAAAAAGAGGTTGCCCAAACTGTAATTACGCCTTCAAACAACGACTATTTTTATTCCCAACAATTTATTCTTGATGCCGGAGATCCCGGACTTAAGCGATTTACTGCAACCATTGAAGTTGCTGAAAATGAAAAAAATACCAGAAACAACACCGACCATTTTGTTGTAAATGTGCTCGAAAACAAGCAAAAAATACTCATCCTTTCCGATGGAGCTCATCCCGACATTGGCGCTATAAAAAACACACTTGAACAACAAAAATCTTACGATGTTTCTGTTTTTACCGAAGAACCTTATCCGTCCAATTTTTCCGATTTTAACCTGGTAATTTTGAATCAGTTGCCAACTTCAGGAAAATCAATGGCCAATATCGTTGAAAGTGAAGTGAACCAAAAAGTTCCGTTGCTTTTTATTGTTGGCGGCAAAACTTTTCTGCCCCAATTAAATGCACTGGCGCAAGGTTCAACAGTGCAACCAAGGGCAGGCACGGCAGAAGAAGCGCAGGCGTTTATAAATCCGGCTTATGCAAATTTCACCTTAAGTGAAAACTTCCGGGAAGTCCTTGGAAAATTTCCGCCTCTGATGGTACCTTTTGCCAATTATCAGCTTGAGCCGGAATTTAATACGTTGTTTTTTCAAAAAATTAAAAATATTGAAACTGGCAAACCTTTAATTTCAACAGGAATTTTTAAAGGGAAAAAAGTTGGTTTTGTTTTTGGCGAAGGAATCTGGCGCTGGCGGCTGAATAATTATTTTCAAAACCAAACCCATGCACAATTTAATGAACTTTTAAATCAGCTTGTTCAATACCTTTCATTACGTGAAAATGAAGATAATTTCATTGTAAATTATGAATTGGTTTATACTGAAATTGACCCGGTAATATTTAGTGCAGAAGTTTATAACGATGTTTTTGAACGCATTACGAATGAAGAAGTTACAATTGTGCTGAGTAACGAAAACGGTAATGAACTGGATTTTACTTTTGATGTGCGTAATAACGGCTATTTTCTGAATGCCGGAAATCTGCCCGTCGGCAATTATACATTGAATGCAAAAGTTACAGTTGGAAATCAAACCTTCTCAGAAACAGGTAATTTTGCTGTAACAGCAGTAAACATTGAAAATATTGTAACCCAGGCTAACCACCGCATGTTGTACCAGTTATCGGCACAAACAGGTGGTGCATTTTTTTCACAAAACGAAGTTAGTCAGGCAATTGAAGATATAAAAAACAGCGACAAACTGAAACCGGTAAGTTACTTCCAGGAAATGATTACTGAATTGTTGAACCTGCGATGGCTGTTTTTCGTTGTGCTGTTATTGTTAAGTGTGGAATGGTTTTTGAGAAAGTACTGGGGAATTTACTAAAGGAGACTTTCAATTCATGAAAAAATATATCAGAAACAGTATAAAACCGGGAATGTTACTTCTCTTAGCATTGCTGGCCTTTTCGTGTATTTCAACCCGCACCCTGGTAATCGACATTCCTCAGCCTGCTGCCAGTGAATTGCCGGCAACAATTCAAAGCCTCACCCTGGTTTCGCAAACTGTTGATGAAAAATATACAAACCTGGAATCAGATTCGCTTCAAAAATTTTTTTACGAACAGCGGTTCAATCTTGATACTTTGATATACGATTTTCAGGTAGCCGACACTACTCTAAAAGCCTTAGGCGAACTACTATTTGAATCGGGCCGTTACGATTATGTCATTCCCGAAGACCGTTTTTTGGATGCACCCGGCACTTCGCTTTTAGCCCATGAAATTCCCTGGGAAATGGTGAACCATTTGTGTGAAACGTTTCAAACAGATGCCGTACTTTCACTCGATCATTTAAAAACCAGGGTAATAACCAGTTTTAATAATGAAACATTTTTCGACCCGTTTCAGGGTGGATTTAACTCGGCAGCAAGAGCCGGCATGAAAATTCAGTACGAAGCGTTGTTTCGGGTATATGACCCTTCGCAGGAAAAAATACTGCTTCGCCAGTTTATTACCGATACATTGTACTGGGAAGATGCCGATGTTTCGGCGCGCAGTTTATTCAGCCGGTTTACTCCGGTAAAACAGGCACTTACAGAAACAGGAATTGTAATAGCACTCGAACTAACTGATAAAATTGCCATTCGCTGGCGGCCGGAAAGAAGAACTTATTTTGTAAAAGGAAATTCTGAATTCCGTCAGGCCAACCAGAATGCCAATGAGGGCGACTGGCTGACGGCTGTTGAAAAGTGGAAGGAAATTGCAGAAAAAGCAGGATCAAAAACACTAAGAAGCAAGGCAGAGCTAAATACTGCACTGGGATACGAAATTCTGGGCAATATTGATTTGGCTATTGAGTGGGCATTAAATTCCTATAACACCATGTACCGCCCGCTTACCCACGAGTATCTCGAAACCCTAAGACGAAGGAAAACCGAATTAAAAGCAGCGGAATGAAAGCAAAAGTTTATCCTGTATTTTTCATTGCACTGTGGCTTGCATCGTGTACTGTTTATAAGGAATACCCCATAGAAATTTACAAACCGGGTGAGGCAAATATTCCTCCTTCAGCAAAAAATGCAGCCGTTGTTTACCGCAATTTCAAATACCAGGAGGATACACTTCAACACTATTACAAAAATGATTTCCTGCTTGTAAAAGCAAAAAACGACCCCGAAAATCTGGACAGTATTCTGGCAACCGTCTGCATTAACGAACTGGCAACCGATTTGAAAAACAACAATGCATACGAAGATATCTATATTTTCCCCACAAATATTTTTGAAAGGCACACGGGTGAACATTTAAACAATCTTCCGCCCGACGTGATACAGCATGTTTCCCAGGCATCTGAGGCTGATTTGTTAATCGTATTGGAAACATTTTCCTCGTTTTTTTCATCCTATCCACAAACGTTCGACACCCCGAAAACCAACGAAGTAATAACCGTTGCCGTGTGGGGAATTTACGACCCGGCAAAAAAGGCGAATATTGAACGGAAAACCATGATTGACACCGTTTTTTGGAACGGATACGACGATGAAGGGAATTACCGGAAAGGCTATACACCACCACCCCGACTTACGGCTTTGGAATTGGCTTCAGCTTTGGCCGGTAAAAATTATGCCAAACGATTTTATGCCACCTGGCAAACCGTTAACCGGATGTATTCCGTTCCACCACTGCCGGATTTTTCTGATGCCGCGTTTTATTTTGAAGAAGGAAAATGGGAACAGGCTATTGCGCTTTGGCAAAAATATGCCGACGACAGTAATGGAAAAATGGCCATTAATGCCCGGTACAACCTGGCACTGGCGTATGAATTAAAAGACGATTTGGAAACCGCACAAAAATGGCTGACGGCTGCGCTTGATCTTGCTTCGCGGTATAAAAGCCGAAACGACATTAAAACAATTCTAACCTACCAGAAAATTCTGGATACCCGGAGGAAAGAGCTTATTAAACTCAGCAGAAACCATAATGAAAATCTTCCCTAAAATTAAAATTCTGGTTTTTGCCGGAATAATTTTATCAGGATGTAACACACTTTACAACTCCAAAGCAATTAGCATTGAAATTTTTGTGCCTGCCAAAGCGATTTTTCCGGAAAAAATTGACACCATTGACATACGTTTCAACAATTTCAATGCAACATATAACCCTAATTTCGCAGCCTACATTGAAAATGGAAAACAACTGGTTGATACAATAAATACAGATAGTGCTGCAGCAGAAGTATATTACCGCAAAAAGAAAACAGCGCAGTAAGATACCTGAACCCTTTGCTGGGGTTGTATTCCAGAGAAGAGTTGGCTCAACTGGCCGATTCAACAAATTCAAAAATGCTGTTGTCGTTAGATTATTTTGCAACTGTTGACAGAAAATATGCATTCGACAAACAAAAGACAGCAGAATTTTTTGATGTATTTGTAATTGCATACTGGAATTTTTATGACCTGAAGAATTTACGATTATCTTATTATTACGATAGGGTTGACACAGTCACCTGGGATTTTCATGAAAGAATAGAAATCTTCCCGCCAAGAGAGGAGGCCATTCAAAAAGCATCCGAAATTTCAGCTGTTCAGTTTGCCGGGTTTCTTATTCCACATTGGATTGCCGTAGAACGTTTGTATTACCGGTCGGGCCAAATTGACCTGAAAAAAACTGATGCATTGGTTGCAGAAGAAAAATGGCTGGAAGCAGCAGAAATCTGGCGGAAACATGTTGAAAGCCCGAACAAAAAGATAGCAGCAAAAAGCAGGTTCAATATGGCGCTGGCGTGCGAAATGCTGGGCCGGTTAGATGCGGCAGTTGATTGGGCAGTGCAGTCGTACCTCGTTTTTGGACAGAAAAACCCGGTGCATGAACAAAATAGCCTGGAATATATCAATATTTTAAATCAGCGAAAAATGGATATCAAACGAGTTGAATATCAGTTTAACCCGAAGTCCCTACCCCTGCAATGAAAACAGCCGGCCCAAACCGGACCAGCTGTTTTTTCAAAATTTTCTATAACTCCTAACGTCATGTCAAACGTGTTTTGTCATTTCGAATCCGCCGGCTGGCGGATGAGAAATCTGTTTTAACAAATAGAGATTTCTCCTCATTCTTCGTCGAAATGACATTTCAAAGTTGACACAGCATTAGTTCAATTCCAGCAGTACAATTGATTTTGAAGGAAGATTAACGGTCAGTGAGTTCCCATTTACTTTTACATCACTGAAATTTTTTGAATAAACTTCCTCCGGTTTCCCGAAATCGTTAAAGGAATTCACCTTTTCGGCAGTAACTATTTCACCTTTGTTGAAAGTAACTTTGTCGAGTCCGCGCAATTCACACGAGATGCTCACTGCCTTATTGGGATTCAGGTTGCTGATGGTAATATGAATTTTTCCGTCTTCCGATTTTGATGCAGAGGTTGAAATAGCCGGAATGCTTTTGCCATCCAGCTCATAATTCTCAGATACCAAATCGGTTGGTAATAATATTGCATCGTGGTGCACCTTATACATTTTAAACACATAAAAGGTGGGTGTTTTAACAATTTCAGCATCTTTTGTTAAAAGCATAGACTGAAGCACATTTACGGTTTGGGCAATATTAGCCATTTTCACCCTGTGGCAGTATTTGTTGAACAGGTCGAGGTTAACCGCAGCCACCATAGCGTCGCGCAGGGTGTTTTGCTGGTAAAGAAATCCGGGATTGGTGCCGGGCTCCACATCGTGCCATACTCCCCACTCGTCAACCAACAGTCCTACGCGGTTGCGTGGATCATACCTGTCCATAATATTGATGTGGTTTCTCAGCAATTCATCCATAAAAAGTGTTTTACTCATGGTCTGGAAATATTCGCCCTCGGTGAACTGCGTGGCAGATCCTTTTTGGCTCCAGTTGTGTGTAATGGTGTAATAATGCAGCGAAATGCCCTGGAAACTTCTGCCGGGATTTCCGTATTTCATCACGGTTTCCATCCAGTGGTAATCGGAATCGCTGGGCCCGCAGGCTATTTTGTATAACCGGTTGTCGCCGTAGTCTTTGGTGTAGGTGGAATAGCGTTTCATTTCGTTGGTGTAGTATTCGGCCGTCATGTTGCCGCCGCACCCCCAGTTTTCGTTGCCCAGGTTCCAGTATTTTACGCCCCACGGCTCTTCCTGTCCGTTGGCCTTGCGCAGGTCTGTCATCGGGCTGATGTTGCCCGAGTTGAGGTATTCCACCCACTGCGACATTTCCTGAACCGTTCCGCTGCCCAGGTTTCCGTTAATCACCGGCTCGGCATCCAGTTGCCGGCACAGTTCCATAAATTCGTGCGTGCCAAAGTGGTTGTTTTCTGTCACGCCGCCCCAGTGCGTGTTTATCATGGTTGGCCGCTGGTCGCGCGGACCAATGCCATCCATCCAGTGGTATTCGTCGGCAAAACAACCGCCGGGCCAGCGCAGGTTGGGAATGCCCATTTCGCGCAATGCGTCCACCACATCGTTGCGGATTCCGCTGGTGTTGGAAATGTCGGAATCTTCGCCTACCCAATAACCGCCGTAAATACAGCGGCCGAGGTGTTCAGAAAAATGGCCGTAAATGTGCCGGCTGATTTTTTCCTTGCCGAGGTCGGTGTTCACTACAATTTTGTTTTGTGCCGTTGAAAAGAGCACGGAAAAAACAAAAACAATGCTGAAAAATCTTTTTAAATTCATTTTACTGGCTTTTGGTTTATACTCATTTATTTTGAAAATAAAGATAGAAAAAAAGTAATAAATACTTTCATTATTTTGAAATTTTTTAAAAATGAACGTATCAGATATTTTCATGCAAGGTTTTATGTTTAACGACCTCAGCGAGGTTAAGTGTTTATAGCCAGGTCGGAACAACATGGGGAACCGAGCCCAGCGAGGTCAAATGTTTATAGCAGAGGCGCAACAACAAAGGCAAACGACCTCAGCGAGGTCAAATGTTTATAGCAGAGGCGCAACAACGAAGGCAAACGACCTCAGCGAGGTCGAATGTGTATAGAAAAAAGGCATTCATCATTGAGAAAATACGACTCCAGCCGGTTGAAACGAAGTGAAAATCCCGAATTTTCGGGGAGTCGCATGGTCAACGTACCAATTATTTTCTATAAACATGTGAACCCTCTGGGTTCCGGCGCTGCAAACAATCTTCGATGAACATGCAATCCCCGACTGGTCAGTCGGTCAGGCCTTACGATTAGTCCAAACAATCAACCATTAAACTTTTATTGCCAGGCTCTATTTCCCTGTCAACTTAATCCCGTCAGATTTAAAATCAATAAGCTTTTTCTTATAAAGATTCCCAACCGCCTTTTTAAAATTCTTCTTACTGATTCCCAGCAACGACTGAATAATTTCGGGTGAAGTTTTGTCATTTAACGCAAGGAAGCCGTTATTTTCCTGCAACGTTTCCAAAAGTTTTTGAGAAATGGGGTCAATTTTTTCGTAACCCGGTTTTTCCAGCAGTAAATCAATTTTATCGTCGTCCCTGATTTTATTGATAAAACCTACGAGCTTTTCGCCTGGTGACAGCGTTCTGAAAACCTGATTTTTATACAAAATCCCCCAGTGCTGGTTGTTCACAATGGCTTTGTAACCGATTTCCGTTTCCTCGGCAATGAACAGGTCCACTTTTTCGCCGGGCTGATAATCGGGAGGAACATTGTCCAGATACTTATCGATTTTTGCAGATGCAGCAATGCGGTTGGTTAACTTATCCAGAAAAACATAAACCAGGTAGGTTTTGCCTTCCGTCATTTTTGCTTTCTGTTCGCTCATGGGCACCAGCAAATCTTTTGGCAGGCCCCAGTCGAGAAAAGCCCCGAACCGGTTGGTTTCAATCACTTCAAGAAAGGCAAATTCGCCTACCATGGCCAGCGGATTTTCGGTGGTTGCCACCAGCCGGTCTTCCGAATCGGAATAGATAAAAACCGTAGCCAGTTGACTTGCTTTTACCTCGTCGGTTACAAACTTACGAGGCATTAAAATTTCACCCAGGTTTTCGCCATCGAGGTAAACCCCGTTTTCCGTTTCCCGAACTACGTTCAGGGTATTTATTTTTCCAATTTCTGCCAAGGTATTTTTATTTATAAAACTGTTTTTATTTTTCGACACACTTAATTTGGTGTTATTCAACACAAATGAGAAATATTCTTTTTTGAAAGGTGAAAAATTTTTACTTTCACAAAAATAGGACAGAATTTTAGAAACCAATAAAAAAAAACAGAAGGCACGCAACCAAAATTTAACTTTCAGCATCTTAACAGACAAAGCATTAACTTTTAAAACCAATACTATGATGAAACACGGTCCATAAATACTATTTAAACCCACATTCCCCGGGAAATCAAAAGGAGGACAACCTCGAAAGACCGCCTGAAAAAGGCGGAGGAATTGATCCAAATTTGCGCTCAATAAAGGAAACTGCAGTTATGTAGAAAATAAAAAGTAACCTGGTGAATAAAAAAATAATTGAATAAAAAACTCAAAATTGATAAAAATATGAAATGCTGTTTTAAACAAATAACGAAAATATTGGTGAAGGTGGTATTGCTCGCAGTTTTCCTTATTCCTGTACTGTTATCTTCCTGCCTGGACCCATATTATCTTGATAGCAAATCAAATATAGTTAAAAGGAGTACAGATACGGCGCTTAATGATTCTGCCCTGATTTACGGGACTGTTTTTGATGGACCAGATACCACAAGTTTCCCTTTTCCTGGCGCAAATATATGGTTAGAAGAAACTGATATTAAAACAACCAGCAACATACAAGGAAGTTTTAATCTCAAAGTATTACCTGATACATATTCAGTAAAATGTTTACACCCTAACAGTGAAGAGAGGTTTACGATGACCTTAGATATTTCATTATCACCAAATGAAAAAGTTGAAATACAATTTTTTCATGGGAGTGTTAGTGAGTAAAAATTGTAAAAATTAAAATCTATCATGAAAAGAATAATTTACATTTTAACAACTACACTTATGTGTATTATTGCTGGTTATTTTTTGATTAGCCGATTTAATACCGAGAATAAATCTGAAGAAATAAGGATAATTGGCCATTTTAATAAAGATGTCATTTCAGGCAATGTATTGACAACACAGGTGAATGTTATTAAAGATAAGAACATTCGTAAACTGTTTGCCCGGTTTGATGTTGTTGAATTACAGGCCGCTTTTACGAACCGCTATAATGATAAAGGTTTTTTAAAACCGGACATCAAAACCTCTGCAACGGGAACCTGGCAGAAAATTATCTTAAAAGATAACAGCAGGGCAGAAAAACTGGTTGCTAAACTAAAAAATGAAAAAGGTGTTATTACCACCTATATTGAAAAACCCATAGTATTGAAACCAAGTATTGCCCCCACCGACCCGCAATATGGTAGTCAATGGCATTTGCATTCTACAATATCTCCATTAGCAGATATAGATGCAGAAGAGGCCTGGGATATTAATACAGGAAGGAACGATGTAATAATTGCTGTATGTGATGGTGGAGTAGATTACACGCATCCTGATCTGGACCCGGGAAACAGGAGCCGTGTTATAACGGGTTATGATTTTGGGAATAACGATAATGATCCAATGGACGATTTGCCCGATGGATCAGGTCGCTACGGTGGGCATGGCACACACATTGCCGGTATTATAGGGGCAATTCCGAACAACGGCCAGGTGGCCGGTGTTATGTGGAACTGTAAAATTATGCCCGTTAAGATGGTTGGAACCGGAAGTCTCGAAATTCGTTACCCGTTTGGAGCTTATAACTGGGATTTTTCTACAACGGCATTTCCTTCTGATGTTGCAGATGCGATAGACTATGCTGTAAACAATGGCGCTCATGTAATTAATTTGAGTTATGGATTTCCTGACATGGGTGAACCAATCAATCAAGTGATATTAAGGGTACCATTATTACATAGCGCAATTTCGAATGCATATCATAATAATGTGGTAATTGTTGCTTCTATGGGGAATGAATATCAGCAAGGAAACCCTACTAATTACCCGGCCGCATTCCCTGAAGTCATTGCAGTTGGGAATACCCAAAATACTAATCCTCCAACAAGATGGGAAACTTCAAGTACCGGTTCACATATAAGTATTTCCGCACCGGGGAGAAGCATCTTATCCACAGAACGTGGAGGAGGAACAGGTTATAAGACCGGTACATCTATGTCTGCACCTGTAGTTTCGGGGGTGGCAGGCTTAATTATATCGCAGGGAATGGACAGGAGCTTCAATCTTACCAATGACGATGTCCGACATATAATAGAGCGGACAGCAGTTGATATTGGTTCGGCCGGATTTGATAATGAAACCGGAAATGGTTTAGTCAATGCCGGAAACGCCCTTCAGTTACTTGACGAGCCTAATGAGCTGTTTCATTATAATTCTGTGGGAGGGACATCGCAAATGATACAAAACTATCAACAATGGTTTCTACTTGAGAATCATTATGGCCTAGCGGCCGGGACATATTATGACGTAGATCAGTATAAAATTACGAAGCATGTTACGTTTGATGTGCCTTTTTGCGAAACACCACAAGTTTGGATGAGGGAAAGGGAAAGCCAATGTTTAAGTTACGGTAATCCAAATAGCGGACGCCCATTTTCAATTATTACCAATGTTACAACTACAGGTTTCGATCTTGAATATGTCACCTATTATGTCCGTACCAATACTTTAGGGCAAACCATAAATCAGTGGATACCAGCATCACCTGCTTCTACAAACGTTGCATATACAGCAATTGGAGTGCCAGATTTTGCCGCTGCTGCAGGTCCGATTTCAGGGCCTG
Source organism: Mariniphaga sp. (assembly GCA_019429205.1). Lineage (GTDB taxonomy): Bacteria > Bacteroidota > Bacteroidia > Bacteroidales > Prolixibacteraceae > Mariniphaga. Next base: position 56,268 of record JAHYIT010000003.1, read on the forward strand.
ATTTGGTTTGTTCCTCTGGCGCCACCTTTTCTATCAATATACAATACTCTGTTGATTCCATTATTTGGGAAACCGGGCCTTATCTTACTGTTGATTCAGGGCAATATACAGATTCACCGGTAATAAAAGCCACCGGGAATGGCAGCAGTTGGGTAACCGCCAGGCTTGTTACCGATTGTGGGAGTATAACTTCACCGCAGCAGGAAGTTTGGGCAGGTGCACCAAAAATTGCAAATATCGATGGTCCTACAACAACTCCCAATAACCAGTGGGCCTATTACACAGCGCAGTTAGAAAGCACCTTGGCGTCGCCAACCGATTATAACTGGATACTCAATCCATTAAATGGCAACTCTGTGTACGATTATGGGCAATATTGCGACATTGCTTTTTATAATTCCGGTTCTTACCAATTGGTCGTCCAGGCAAAAAACACCTGTTCCGATCCCAATTATGGTCCGTATTACGTTACTGGAATTTATGTCTATGATACCAGAAGTCTGTCTTTTTCGCCAAACCCCACCACCGGCGAAACAACATTAACCATTGAATCCGGGGCAGAAACGGAAGCATTAAAATTGGCTTCGGTTGGCGAAGATACATTTGATGATAACGCCGAGTGGGACATGGAAATCTACAGCCCCATGCAGGCATTACAAACAAAGAAAACCAAGTTGAAAGGAAAGAGCACAACGATTCAAACTTACGGATGGACCGAAGGGATTTATACCGTTCGTATAAAATACAAGGATGAAATTTTAACCGGAAAACTTATTGTGAAAAGATAGAATTTTAACGAGTAATAAATTAAACCTTCAGGATTGCATCCAAAAGTCCGAAGGCCTCCAATGGAGAACTGCAGCTAAAAAAATAAAAATTAAACGCTTATGAACTTAAAACTTTCTAAAATGAAAACACCAATTTTAACCCTACTAACTTTTTTGCTGCTTTTTGCAGCCTGCGAAAAAGACCCGTTTGAAGCCAGCTCCGGTACCTTTACCGACGAGCGCGACGGCCGCGAATACAAATGGGTAAAAATTGGCGACCAGATTTGGATGGCCGAAAACCTGGCCTATGTGCCCTATGTGTGCGCTCCCGACTCGCAGTGCGGAATCTGGATATACGGTTACAACGGCGAAGGTTCTTATGGCACCAACTACCACACCTACGGCGCCCTGTACGACTGGGAAACTGCCATGGAAGTGTGCCCCGAAGGCTGGCACCTCCCCTCCGACGAGGAGTGGATGGAACTCGAACGTTACCTTGGAATGAAAGAAAAAGAAATTGATCTTTGGGCATGCAGAGGATCAGATGTAAACATTGGAGGGAAACTTGCTGCAACAGGTAATAATTACTGGAGTGAATCATTTGTAAGGACAAATGAAACTGGCTTTACTGCTTTACCTGGAGGAGAAAGAAATATCTGGAATGTTGAAGATATGTTTCATTTCAAATCAATAAATAGCATTTCAACATTTTGGACTAGTTCTGACTTTGATGAAAAACATGCTATTAACAGAACAATTGTAAATGGTGATTGCATAGATAGGATGATAGAATTCAAAAATGCTGGCTTTTCAATAAGATGTATTAAAAACTAATTTTAAAAAAATAAACCAATGAAATTTTTACTAACATTTTTCTTTATTGTTACTGTCATTAATTCCTACTCTCAACCGACAGCATTCTCGTGGTATAATAGTAACAATTCAACTCAAAATTACATTTCTCCTGCTAAAGATCAAGGTGAACAAAGTCCTTGTCATATTTTTGCAACCGTGGCAGCCGTTGAGGCAATGAGCCATATTTACCATAATAAACCATTTCATCATTTAAATAATGGGATAGACCTTGCAGAAAGGGAGATTTATTCATGGTGTTCGGGTTATGGAGGCCCCCAGGGTTCTGCAAATATTGAAGAATCATTAAAGTACATCGACACTACAGGAATAATAAACGAAAGTTGTTTTTCTTATCCCAATGATACACCTTTCTACACCGATTGTTCAACCATGTGTTCTAATCCCGACTTTGAGGTAAATATACCCGGATATTCAGAAATTCAAATAAGCTCAAATGAAAATTTTAAAAAAGCTATTATCGATTATGGGCCAATCGCAGTTACGTTGATGCATGTCGGATATGAGTTACATGGGGCTATAAATGACAATACCCATTCAGTTTTAATTATAGGATGGAACGATTCAGGACAATGGCACATAAAAGACAGTTGGCCGGGAAATCCTTCAATTGCTTATAAAACGATTAATGTTTTTAACCCGGAATTTGATGCAAAGTTTTATAAAGTAAATTATGAAGAGAACGGAAACACAATTTCCTGTTCCGGCAGTGGCTGCAGTCCTGTATTTTCAAGCCGGAGCTGTACAGACGATGACGAGGATGGTTTTTATAACTGGGGAATCGGCCCAAAGCCGACCGGCTGCCCCGGTCCTTGTAAAATGGATTTTAACGATGCCGACCCGACAACAATATTTTTGGATAATAATTATAACCTGGTTTCAACTCCTTACGTTTCTGGATCGGATTTGGTATGTTCATCCGGTAGTACTTTTGTTTTAAATAACCTCCCCTCCGGTTTTTCAGTCTCATGGAGTCTTTCACATCCTTCGCTGTTTAATTCGCCAACCAGTGGCACGGGTGCTTCGGCAACTATTTATCCCAAATCGCAATACTCCGGGGATGAATGTTCCATTACCTTTACTATTTCCGATGGGTGCGGCTCTGCGCAGTACACCAAAAACTTTGCTATTAACGGCCCAGCCGATAGCGAAATTGATATCGATGTAGTGCCATCGAACGCTCCCACACCAGTCAGGGTAAGCGGAATTTGGCTGCTCTGTCCAAATTCTACCTATTACATTTATTGTGAAAATTCTTCCGATTGCTCAACCTCGAATTACCAATGGACAATTCCTTCAGGCTGGACCAAATATGAGCAAACCAGTAACTATATCCGGATCAATACCAACAGTACGCCTTTTGGAACAATTGAGGTTGAGGCAACTACCTGTTGCGGGACCGACCACCTGGTTGTCACACAAAATTTCAGTCAGGGCGGAGCATGCTCCTATTTTTCAGTGTATCCGAACCCGGCTACCACTGAATTTAAAATTGAATTCGAAGAAACATTCGATTTAAAAACAGTGGATGAATCAACATCATTGGAGATTTATGATTCGGGATTTTCAAAAAGTTACAAAGCGGAAAAAATTGAAAAACAAATTAAAATACAAACCGCGGGATGGAAGCGTGGAATCTACTATATCGTTTTAACCCACAAAGGGCAAAAGTATTACGAAAAAGTAACAGTTGAAAAATAGAATTTAAGTAAAAGTATCCGGCATTTTTTTTTGGGGGGTGCTTTTTGACTTTAATAAGCATCAAAGTTTAATTATAGCCTCACTCAGAGCGAGGTTATGACTGAGAACAACAATGGATAATCCAATATAAATTAAACACTTATGAACTTAAAACTTTCTAAAATGAAAACACCAATTTTAACCCTACTAACTTTTTTGCTGCTTTTTGCAGCCTGCGAAAAAGACCCGTTTGAAGCCAGCTCCGGTACCTTTACCGACGAGCGCGACGGCCGCGAATACAAATGGGTAAAAATTGGCGACCAGATTTGGATGGCCGAAAACCTGGCCTATGTGCCCTATGTGTGCGCTCCCGACTCGCAGTGCGGAATCTGGATATACGGTTACAACGGCGAAGGTTCTTATGGCACCAACTACCACACCTACGGCGCCCTGTACGACTGGGAAACTGCCATGGAAGTGTGCCCCGAAGGCTGGCACCTCCCCTCCGACGAGGAGTGGATGGAATTGGAACGTTTCCTGGGAATACCCGAGGATGAACTTTATGATGAGAATGTAGATAGGGGAGAAGGAGTAAATGCGGCAGGAAAACTTGTCGCGGGCTCACAATTATGGGATGAAAAAATTAACTACTCAACAAATGAGACAGGTTTCTCTGCAAAACCTGGAGGGATGAGAGTCTCTGATGGATGGTTTCGTTCAATTAACGATGGATCTTATTTTTGAACATCTTCTTATTCAATACTCCGTTAAAAATGTTGATAACTATTTGAAAATGAGCAAAATAAGTGTTTAAAATATTTGGTTAAACCCCTGATAATCAGTATCTTAATGGATTTTACCACAAATCTGTTATAGAATGACTACCAGGGGATATAATAATTATAATTCATTAATTATCAGAACGTTAAATAAAATATCAGTTTTTAACAAATGCAGGAAAGACTTTTTCTGCGAAGTTGTTATCCTTTTGCTTTCCATCAAAGGGCGTGTTAACTTTTTACAGCTCGGCCGTTTCGGAAATTTCAAAGAACAAAGATACCGACAACAATTCGAAAAACCTTTTCCCTGGCTCGATTTTAACAAAGAGCTTACCCTTTCGCATGGAGGCAGCCGTTTTGTAATAGCATTTGACCCGAGCTACATCAATAAATCAGGGAAGAAAACACCAGGAGTGGGCTGGTACTGGTCTGGTTGTGCAGGACAGGCAAAATGGGGACTTGAAATTGGCGGCCTTGCAGCCATCGATTTGGACAATCACACTGCGTTCCATCTTGAAGCCGTTCAAACACTGATTGAAGACAAGCAGGCAACCACTCTGACCGATTGGTATGTAAACGTTATAAAAGAACGAAAAGAAACGCTTAGCCTCATTTCAAAATACCTCGTTGCCGATGCCTGGTTCTCAAAAAAGCCGTTTGTGGACCAAATTATAGAAATGGACATGCACTTGATAAGCCGTTTGCGCGATGATGCCGATCTGAAGTATTTGTACCTGGGCACCCCAACCGGCAAGAGGGGAAGGCCAAGTAAATATGCCGGCAAAGTTATTACCGAAAACATTGATACAAATTACTTCGAACTTATCGAACAAAACCAGGAGGCCACCGTGTATTCAGCTGTTGTCTATTCCAAAGCGCTGAAACGGAATATCCGGTTGGTACATGTCACCTATGCAAGCAACAAAGGGAAACTAATCCGTAAACTTTACTTTAGTACCGATACCCAAATGGCAGCACTTGAAATCCTGGATTGTTACCAAAGCAGGTTCCAGATTGAGTTTCTTTACCGCGACGCAAAACAATACACCGGTTTAAACGATTCACAAGCACGCAGCGAAAATAAATTGAATTTTCAGTTCAATGCTGCCCTTACTACAATCAATATTGCTAAAGTGGAACATTGGTTGAGCCAACCAAAAGAGGCACGTAAACCTTTTTCAATGGCTGATATTAAAACCATGAACCACAATAGGTTACTACTGCAACGATTTATTGACGTGTTCGGTGTTAATGCATACTCTGCTAAAAATCGAAACCATGTCAATGAACTTATATATTATGGCACTATTGCCGCTTAATTTTTTAACGAAGTATTGTTATTATAATGAAAACAATTATGGAATTATCCACAGAACCATTGGCCCTAGTGGGATATTAAGATTTTTCCTTTTTAAAGAAGATGGTCTTTCTGTGCGTTGCATTAAAGATTAACTACGATATTCAAAAAATTCAACCAATTTCTAAACTAAATAAAATGAAACAAAAATTACTTATTTTATTGATGCTGATAACAATGATAAAAAGTTATTCTCAGACACCAAGTTTTCCCGATTATTTTTCATGGAAGGATCGTTTCGGAAACGAAGCTGAATATGATAATTATATTTCTCCTGCTAAAGATCAGCTGGTACAAGGTCCATGTGCTGCCTTTGCAGCTACTGCACTTTTAGAAGCAGCAATACAAATTTATTTTAATACGCCTATTTCTGCCATTGTATTTTTTAATGATCTGATTTCAGGTTATCCAAAACACTTTTCTTTACTTTAAACACCGTTCCGTGCCGGGTTCCTTCCGGGAAATGAATCTGGTCGGAAATGTCTTCCCAGTTTTCGAGGTCAGAAGAACGCACAGCTCCCATTTGGGGTTCAGTATATTTATCGAAATAGACCACCCAGTGTTCACTGATTTTTATCGGAGTAGGTCCTTCTGCCCAGTAATCGCCGGTAATGGGCTGCGAAGGTTTGCTGTAACCTTCGGTAAGCCGGTCGCTGGTAGCCACCCTGATGTTTTTCTCGGCCGGATGCCGCGTTTCATCTTTCAGGAATAGGATGTATTTCCCGCCTTCTTTCACCAGCGTGCCGTCAATCACGTTGAATCCCCGGTCGTAAAAAAGTTGGGTTTCGCTGAAGGTTTCAAAATTTTTGGTGGTTACATAATACATGCGGTGGTTGTAACTGTCATCGCCGGTGGATGCGGTTTCCGGAAACCGGCCGGGAATGGTGGTTGACCAGAAAATGATGAACTTTTCCGATACGTCATCGTAAAAAACTTCGGGCGCCCAGCAGTTGCGGGCCGTGGGTTCGTGCTCCATCACCGGAATGTATTGTTGCTCCACCCAGTTGATCAAATCTTCCGAACTGGCGTATCCAATCCCTTTTTCGTACCAGCTCACGGTCCACACCATGTGAAATTTGCCGTCGGGACCGGAAATGATGCACGGGTCGCGCATAAGTTTGTCGTTGCCCACCTGCGGCGTTAAAAACGATTGATTATTGTTCAGCGCCTCCCAGGTCAGTCCGTCGTAACTGTATGCCAGGTGCAAACCATCCTCGCCGTTTCCCTGGAAAAAGGAAAACATATACACTTCATTTTCTTTCTGCCCGCATCCTGCCATCAAAAAAAGTAATATCCCCGCAATCCAAATTATTCTGTTCATATTCATTTCAAAACATTCCTGCAACTCCAAACAATAAATCTCTACTAATCACAACTTAATCACCATAAATCTCCTTCTCCTTCTTTCATCCTCCAGACCTCTTCACCTTATACCCTTCTGCTTTCAGCAACTCCATCACCCGTTCTCGAAAATCGCCCTGAATGAGAATTTCACCCTCTTTCACAGAACCACCAACCCCGCATTTGGTTTTCAGCATTTTCCCCAGTTCTTTTAAATCGTCTTCATCGCCCACAAAACCGGTAACCAGCGTAACACTTTTGCCTTTCCGTTTTTTGCGGTCGAGGCTTACAATCAACTTTTGTTGTTGAGGCGGCAGAGTTTTCTCATCTTCACCATTTTCTGTTTCATAATTAAAATCCGGATTGGTGGAATACACCGTACCCAGCCTGTCTTTCCAGTCGCTTGCCATGTTTTAATCCTTACTATTCAGATGAACAAAGTTAGTTTTCTATACCATTTTTTTGTAACTTTTGGCTCGAATTTAAAAATGAAACAGATATGAAAGCTATAATCATTCAAATCTTTCTGGCAGTAATGCTGCCGTTTGCCGCATTCAGCCAGCAACAGGAAACACCGCCCATTATCATTGAAAAAATATCAGACAATTTATTTCAGCTTCTGGGTGGCCGCGGAGCGAACGGAGGTTTTTACATTGGTGAAAATGAAGTTCTGGTCATTGACTCAAAAATGGATAAAGAGTCGGTGGAAGGCATTTTCACAGCCATTCAGGGTTTTACCAAAAAGCCGGTCAGGTATCTGATAAACACCCATGCCGATGGCGACCATGTAAACGGAAATGAATTTTTCCCGAAAAACGTAACCATCATCGCCCATGAAAACTGCCGGAATGAATTTTTCCTTCCCGGGCGTGACGGTTCACCTTCGCGATGGAACAACGAAGAACTTTTACCTTTTGTTCCGCAGGTAACATTTAACGACAAAATGCAGTTGCACATGGGAAATCAAACCATTGAAATGTATTACTTCGGGGTTGGCCACACCACCGGCGATATTGTGGTGTATTTTCCAAAAGAAAGAACCGCTTTTATCGGCGACCAGGTTTTTAAGGGCCGTCCGCAACTCATTCATTCATACAAAGGGGGAAACTCATTTGAACATGTAAAGACTGTGGAAAAAATGCTGGAAGCAATCGACGCTTTTCAGTTTTGTAGCGGGCACGCCGATATCATGTCCCGCGAAGACATTGAACAGCATCTGGTTGAAATGAAAAAATTTCAGCAGAAAGTAAAAAAGCTTGTTAACGAAGGAAAAACACTGGCTGAAGTTCAGGCTGAATTTAAACCAGAAGAAAGCCGGCTCGTGGAATCGGTGTTTGGGGAATTGCAGTAAAAATATTTCAGCCATTTCAAGGCAGCCGGTTAGCTGGCCGAAACAAAATTCTTTCCCGAAATGGTTTCAACCTTTAATTTTAATCGTTGGTCGAATTTGTTTTAAGTTTGGTCAATGTTTCGATACATTTGCCTAAACTATTATCTTTGTCGCTTATTTTAAAACCGAAAAGAGAATTTTACATGAAGTTAGCGTTGATTGGTTACGGGAAAATGGGGAAAGAGATTGAAAAAATAGCTGTATCCCGCGGCCATAAAATAAAACTTATTATTGACATCAACAACCCGCAGGATTTAACCATAGAAAATCTAAAAAAATGTGATGTTGCCATTGAATTTACCATTCCGAAATCGGCGGTTGATAATTATTATACGTGCTTCGAAGCAGGTATTCCGGTTGTAAGCGGAACCACCGGCTGGCTTGAACGGAAAGCCGAGGTTCATCAAAAATGCAGGGAAACCAGCGGAACTTTTTTTTACGGCAGCAACTTTTCGGTTGGGGTAAATCTGTTTTTTGAACTGAACCGGCAACTGGCAAAACTTATGGCGCCGCATAACGAATACAAAGCTGAAATGACCGAAGTGCACCACACCCAAAAACTGGATGCTCCCAGCGGAACCGCCATCAGCCTGGCCGAAGATCTGGTTGAACTTTTGCCAACGGTAAAAAGTTGGGCCGATGCCGCAGATACAACTGAAAACCAACTCCCCATAAAATCGGAACGCGAAGGCGAAGTACCCGGTATTCATACCATAAAATACGATTCGGATGTGGATTTCATTGAAATTACCCACAGCGCCAAAAGCCGCAAAGGATTTGCCCTTGGAGCAGTTTTGGCAGCCGAATACAGCCTGGAAAAAAAAGGCATTCTCACCATGAAAGACATGTTAAAAATTTAATGATAATTACGAATGATTAGAGAAATCCTTATCAACAAGTGGTTCAAATTTATCACCGTTGGTACGCTTTACACCCTTTGGGTAATCTGGCTCGGTAACTTTTGGTGGCTCATTGGGTTGGGCATTATTTTCGATATCTATATTACCGAAAAAGTACACTGGGCTTTCTGGAAAAAGAAAAATCCACCCGACGGAAAACAAACCAAAGTGGTGGAATGGGTTGATGCCATTATTTTTGCAGTGATTGCCGCCACATTTATCCGGATGTTTTTTATTGAAGCTTACACCATTCCTACCTCCTCAATGGAAAAATCTTTGCTGGTGGGCGATTACCTGTTTGTGAGCAAAGTTGCATACGGGCCCAAAACACCCAACACCCCTATTTCATTCCCGTTTGTACACAACACCATGCCGCTTACCCGCACTACCAAATCGTATGCAGAATGGATTAAACGCCCCTATAACCGGCTTAAGGGTTTTGGCGATATTAAAAACAACGACGTAGTGGTTTTTCACTTCCCGGAAGGAGATACCGTAGCGCTTTTCCTGCAAAATCAAAGTTATTACCAGTTGGAACGGACTTATGGACGCGAGCGTATATGGAATGACACGCGTAACTTTGGTGATGTGGTAGCCAGGCCGGTGGATAAACGTGAAAATTACATCAAGCGGTGCATTGGCATTCCGGGTGATGTGATTGAAATAGTACGCGGACAGGTAATGGTTAACGGCCAGTCGCAAAAACCTTTTGAAGGCATACAACACAATTACGTAGTCAGAACCAATGGCACCTCCATTAATCCCAGGGCGCTCGACCGGCTGAATATTGCCGAAGACGACCGGACCGTGTTCTCAAGCGAACGGTACGTATTTCCGCTAACCAGCGAAAACGCCGAAAAACTGAAAGAATTTGCCAATGTTAGCGGAGTTGAAAAACTAGAGGAACAGCCCGGAGAATGGGATCCGCACGTTTTTCCGCAGGATAAAAACTTCCCCTGGAACGTGGACAACTTTGGCCCGCTGACAATTCCCGCCAAAGGAGAAACCGTGCAACTTTCGATGGATAACCTGCCGCTTTATCAACGCATCGTTCAGGTTTACGAAAACAATGAGCTTGAAGTAAAAGACAACACCATATACATTAACGGCGAGCCTGCAACCAGTTACACATTTGAAATGGATTATTACTGGATGATGGGCGACAACCGCCATAATTCGGCCGACTCGCGCATGTGGGGATTTGTGCCCGAAGACCACGTGGTGGGCAAAGCAAGCTTCATCTGGCTCTCGCTTGACAAAGACAAATCGCTGCTACAAAAAATAAGATTGAAAAGAATGTTCCGGTTTATCCGGTAAACTAAACCCAACTTTTTTAGTAAAGGATAGCAGATTTCTGTTATCCTTTTTTTATCTTCGGAATAAATTTGAATACCATGAGTGCAGTTATCATCATCCTTTTAATACTGGCTATTTTACTGGTTATCTTCACTTTGCAAAATTCGTTTGAAATAAGCATTAGTGTTTTTTTCTGGGAAATTGCCGATGTGCCGCTGGTTTTGCTTATTCTCTGCTGTATTTTACTGGGCTACATTCTGGCAGCCGTTTATTTTTATCCCCGCATCTGGAAACTGAAACGTGAGTACAAACAGGCCGTAAAATCAAGTAAAAAACTGGAAGAAAAGCTTGAAAGCCAGGAATTGGAAAAGCCAGGCCCGGAGGGTATTGAACTGGAAATTGATGATGAAGATAACGACAATGGATTTTTTAAAGAGTAGCAATGCCTCTAAATAAAAACATCCTCCTTAGCACGGCCTGTTTTCCACCGGTGCAGTATTTTTCGAAACTGGTGCAGTTTGAAAACATTTACCTGGAACAATTTGAAAACTTCACCAAACAAACCTACCGCAACCGCTACGAAATTCTGGGGGCAAACGGCATTGTTTCACTCATTGTGCCTGTTGTGAAAGGGCGCAGCCGGAAAATAAAAATCAGGGACCTGAAAATTTCGTACGATACCGATTGGCAACGCAACCACTGGCGAACCATTTTTTCAACTTACAACTCCTCCCCTTTTTTCGAGTTTTACAAAGACGATATTCAGCCATTTTTTGAAAAACCATGGAAATTTTTGTTCGACTTTAACCTCGAAATTATGGAAACCCTTTGCGAATTGCTGGAACTTGAACCCAACCTGGTTTTAACCGAAGATTTTGAACAGGTGCCGGAAGGCACATTGAATTTCCGCGAAGCCATTTCACCTAAAAAACACCGGACAGAAAAAGACCCGCAATTTTCGGTGCAACCTTACACCCAGGTTTTTCACGAAAAAACCGGGTTTGTGCCCAACCTCAGCATCCTGGATTTGCTGTTTAACGAGGGGCCAAACAGTTTGAATGTAATTGAGGAGACGATTCAGGCGAACAAATCCTGACAGGGTTCGAAACCCTGTCAGGATTATTGTTGTACTACCTTTTCACCACGAGTTTGCCGGTTAAAACTTCGCCCTTGTAGTTTACACGCACCATATAAACTCCTTCTTTCCAACCCGAAGTATTTATTTTATACTTTTTGCCTTTTATCCTGGTTTTCTTCTCTTTCAGGATTTGATTTTGATCAAAAATTTCTAATCCCCATTCTGTATTAATTTCTGTATCCCCTTCAACATTTGACTCAATTGATACAATTGTTTCTCCTGTCGATGGGTTTGGAGAAAGAATTATACTCAACGGTGTTGCGCCGGTACAGTCAATAGTTATATACTTTGTAGCGATTGGTGAAAGCTGTTGACATAAATTTTCTGTTTGAAGACGAACATAAATTTCGTAGCAATTACAATTCGGTTCAACAAATATACATGATGTCCCCTGTCCATTTAAGATTGTACCACACGAAACAGTCCAATGATAGTCGGTTACAGGAGAAGATGTTCTGGCATTAATTTCGATCATGGTATTGCCGCAAACATCGAGGGAAAGAATAATCGGTTTCGATGGCACTCCAATCCAGACATTCTTCCGGGCAAGAGGGGCCACACCACCGCAAGGCGTACGAACAATGGCTTCAATAAAAGCGCTACCAGTACCAACAGGAGAAACGATAACCCGATTATTTTCTTCCACAACAGGTTCAAGATTAGAGTAATGCCACTCTGTTGTATAACCAGGTTGAATCTGTGCTATGGTATATTCTTCCTGCGAACCACAGATATTGGGTTCTCCTTCAATAACCGGATAGCTGCCGGCAAATGTTTTAACAGGAATGGTAATTTGTTTTGTCACTTCTTTGTCCCCGTAAACAACTTTAACCGTAACAATTTCATCTGATAATCCGGGCACTTTTTGGAATGTATTGCTTGTAGTTGCAGTAGGGCTGTTGTTCCAGTAATAAACGGCACAAGGCAGTGCGGGGGTTGCAGTAACAGTATAGGTTATCGGATTTGTGTCCCCACAAAAAAAATAAGTTTTATTTGCTGAAAGGGTTAAAGTAACATTTCGGTCTATTGTTGCTGTTGCATACTTGCTCGATTGTACCGTTGCATCGCAACCGTTTATAGTCTGGTAACCTTTAACTTTAATAGTGCCGCCAGTTGAAGAAGCAGGATAAGAAGCGGTTATATAACTGTCACCGGGAATCTCGTTACTGCCTGTACTTGTTATACCATTTGCCGACCAGCCAGCCGGCAGGGTCCACATATAATAATATACTTTGTCAGGATTTAAAGTTCCTGTTCCCGGAATATTAAGTTTAGTTACCTCAAGCAACACCTGGCCTGAACTACATGGAGCTATGGTATAGGTATTTCCATTTGTATAGGGTGTTAGATTGGGCTCAAGGTGCAAAATGGATTTGATAGTAACTGTAATAGTATTGGAAGTGGCTAATACAGTACCGCTGCTATTTTTTATCTGCGCTTTTAATGTCCCGATATATCCATCCGCATTTGCGGTAGCCTTCCACTTTACTTCAGCTTCGCTCGTGCTTTGTGAAGGAATATCTGCATTTGTTTGAAGCCAGACAAATTGATACCCACTTTGCCATCCAGATATAGAAGCAACATACCGATAGGTTGAATTGTTACATACCTCAGATGGGTCGGTCGAATTTTTCTTTGAAATTGTTACAGTAACCGAATTTGCACTGAGATAGGCAATTACAGCAAAAATTGTAATAATGATTTGAGTTTTCATTAGAAGTTAAAATTAAAGGTTAAACTATAAGGGAATTCAAGTTTTGTTTGATAAAAGCTATGGTATTGGCGGTTGTCCGGACTAACATTACTCCCCTCCGATTTAGACCATACTAAAAAGTTTTCTATCCCGGCTTCAAAAGCAATTGCTAAATTATCAGTAAGGAAAACCTTTACTCCGGCAAAGGGGACAAGGAATAGATTATATGTTTCATTAACATTTGGGTAATCCATGTCGTCCAAAATCCCTAATAAAGCTCCTGCATCAGCGCCGTAATAAAACACGGCTCTGTTAAGCCTTTTTTGAAATTCGTACCCCAATGACAGCGAAAAATTGCCTTGTTGCTTTTTAGCAGTTAAATCATAATTTTTATTATCCTGGGTAATTTTATATTTATCTACCCAATAAAATGCACCTAAACCAAACCGGTATGCCCCAATTATTTGGTTTTGTTTAATGTTGTTGATTTTAAACAATACTTTTTCTGGGTACCCATCGGAGAAGAAATTTTGCAAATCTATTGCAATTTCATATTTTGATTTGTCGTATTTTGAATCAATTATCTGCGCCTTTAAAAAGGGGTGTTGAAGAAATAAAAGCACGATACACAGGAATGTAATTAAAATAAACTTTTTTTGATTTTTCATTTTTTAATAATTTTTGATTTTTATTTGACGAATTAATGGATTTTATAGCATTAAAGCTATTCAGCTAATTATAAAAATAATTTGTGTTTTCATGGTTCTCTAATCATGATTTTCCGATTTAAATGGTTTGTAAACTTTGCTTTCATTTTTCGGGGTCAATGAATGAACTATTTTTCTATTAAATACGCGTAGAATTACGCATAGGCAACACGTAGAACTACGCATAAAACTTTACGTAGTTCTACGTAAATTATAAACTCAGGGAGAAAATTTTAGAATTATTAACAGCAGTTTCGGCTTAAAAAAACTCCTCCAGAATCTCCCGGTGGTCAAATGCCATTTCGGGCAGGTTATTTATTGAAAACCATTTTGCATGGGCGGCGTCGTCGTTTCCTTTCACTTCTGCTTTTTCGGGCAGTAGCGCTGAAAAAACCACAGAAATGGTCCTGTGGCGCGGGTCGCGGTCAATCGCATCGAAGGTTTTAAACTGCGTCATTTGTTCCACCGACAGGCCGGTTTCTTCCTCCAACTCGCGTTTGCAGGCGGTTTCCAGCAGTTCGTCCATATTTACAAAACCGCCGGGCAACGCCCATTTTCCTTTAAACGGTTCAATACCACGCTGAATAAGCAGCACCGAAAAACCACTGTTTCCTTTTACATAAACCAAAGCATCAACCGTTAACGCCGGTCGCGGATATTTATAGGTGTACATAACAAATCACAAAAAATAAATAATCAAATAACAAAAAATCAAACAAATCTCAAACTTATCAAACCTTTCAAACCTTCAAACTCTTCGAACAATGTCGAACCATTTCAAACTCTTCGAACAACGTCGAACCATTTCAAACTCTTCGAACAACGTCGAACCATTTCAAACTCTTCGAACAATGTCGAACCATTTCAAACTCTTCGAACAACGTCGAACAATTTCGAACTCTTCGAACAACGTCGAACCATTTCAAACTCTTCGAACAACGTCGAACAATTTCGAACTCTTCGAACAACGTCGAACCATTTCAAACTCTTCGAACAACGTCGAACAATTTCAAACCATTTTATACCTTTTAATTTCGCCTTAAAATTAGGAAAATGAAAAACTTAAAAGTATCAGTTTACTTTTTTCTTACCTGAAGACATCAAAATTGAAACTTTAAGCGCTGATCTTTCAACTCCCAACTTCTTTGCTAATTTTGCAACCGCAAAAACAAAAGGAAACGAATGACATTTCAAAAAGAGATAGACCGCCGGAGAACCTTCGGAATTGTGAGCCATCCCGATGCCGGGAAAACCACGCTCACCGAAAAGCTGCTGCTGTTTGGCGGCGCCATTCATGTGGCCGGCGCGGTAAAAAGCAACAAAATAAAAAAGGGGGCTACTTCCGACTTTATGGAAATTGAACGGCAGCGCGGGATTTCGGTGGCCACGTCGGTCATGGGGTTCGAATACAACGGCTACAAGGTGAATATCCTGGACACCCCCGGCCACCAGGATTTCCAGGAAGATACTTTTCGTACGCTTACGGCGGTTGACAGCGTAATTATTGTAATTGATGCTGCCAAAGGCGTGGAGCCGCAAACCGAAAAACTGATGAACGTTTGCCGTATGCGAAACACACCGGTTATTGTGTTCATCAACAAAATGGATCGTCCGGCACAAGATTCCTTTTCACTGCTCGACGAAATTGAAGACCAGCTGAAAATAAAGGTGCGACCGCTGAGTTGGCCCATCAACAGCGGCCCAGATTTTAAAGGTGTTTACAGCATTTACAACCGCAGTCTGAAACTGTTCGACTTCAACATTCAGGGAATTGAGGAAGGTATCGACTTTAAAGATATTTCCAGCCCGGAGCTTGAAACTCACATAAGCGACGATGCCCAAACCCTGCGCAATGAGCTGGAACTGGTGGAAGGTGTTTATTCTGAATTCAACCGCGACGACTACTTGAAAGGAAACCTGGCGCCGGTATTTTTCGGAAGTGCTTTGTACAATTTTGGCGTGCAGGAACTGCTTCATGCTTTCCTTGAAATTGCGCCGTCGCCGCAGCCTTCCAAAGCGGAAGAACGTGAAATTCAACCCAACGAAAATAATTTTACAGGATTTGTGTTTAAAATTCACGCCAACATCGATCCCAACCACCGCAGCCGCATCGCTTTTGTAAAAATCTGTTCGGGCAAGTTTGAAAGGAATAAAGTTTACACACATATCCGGTCGGGCAAAACCATGCGGATTTCGAGTCCTACTGCATTTATGGCCGAACAAAAAGAAATTGTAGAAGTGGCGTACCCGGGCGATATTATTGGTGTTCCCGACAATGGCAGCTTTATTATCGGCGACACCCTGACAGATGGGGAAAATATTCACTATAAAGGACTTCCCAGTTTTTCGCCGGAGCTTTTTCGGTATATTGAAAATGCCGACCCCATGAAATCGAAACAACTGAATAAAGGCATCGACCACCTGACCGACGAAGGAGTTGCGCAATTATTCACCAGCCAGTTTAACGGACGGAAAATTGTTGGCACAGTTGGCCAGCTTCAGTTTGAAGTAATTCAGTTCAGGTTGGAACATGAATATAACGCCAAATGCCGTTTTGAACCGCTTCAAATGTACAAGGCGTGCTGGATTGAATCGGACAATTCCAAAATGCTGGAAGAGTTCAAAAAACGAAAACACCAAAAAATGGCCAAAGACAAACTGGGCCGCGATGTGTTCCTGGCCGATTCGCAATTTATTTTGCAAATGGCACAAGATGAATTCAAAGACATCAGCTTCCATTTTACCTCGGAATTTTAATGTATTTTTATTGCAAATTTTGAAAAAATGATTTTGGCTGATAATTTTTTCGACACAAACTTTTTCACCTATTTTCTGCTTCCGTTCCTGATTTTTCTATCCAGGATATTGGATGTAACCATTGGTACCATTCGTATTGTAATGGTTTCGAAAGGGCAAAAAATATGGGCTCCGATGCTTGGTTTTTTTGAAATACTGATATGGCTGCTGGCCATTTCCCGCATATTTGAAAACCTCAACAACTGGAGCTGCTATTTTGCTTATGCGGCAGGTTTTGCCACAGGAAATTACATTGGATTAATTATTGAAGAACGTCTGGCCATGGGTATTGTAAAAATTCAGATTATAACCCGCAGAAGCGCAACAGAACTGATTCAGAACCTTAAAAATGCGGGTTATGGAATCACACATCACGACGCCAAAGGCAGCAGCGAGGATGTGAGTATCATCTACACCATTATTAAACGAAACGAGATACAAAAAGTGGAAAATCTTGTAAAATTTACTAACCCAAAGGCGTTTTATTCCATAGAGGATGTAAAGTCAGTAAGTCACGGAGTATTTCCGGTTAAGGCTGCAGAGCGCTGGGGTTGGAGAAAAGGAAAATAGAAATGGGGGCAACCCGGAAAATTTTCGTATTACAGAAATTGTAAACTTGTATTTAATAAACCTGATATTAACTGCTTAATAAAGCAAAAAATTAAAAATGATGAAAAAAAATTATTTACTGGCTGTAATAGCCCTGGCAATGTTAACTGTCCCTGCTTTTGCACAAAAAGCAAACAAACTTACAAAAGAAGAAAAAAAGGCAGGCTGGGAACTGCTTTTCAACGGTAAAAATTTCAAAGGGTGGCGCCAGTATGCCGGCGAAACCATGCCTGCCAACTGGACCATCGAAGACGGCGCCATGAAGGTTTTTCTGGGTGAAGGGAAAAAACCGGGCCAGGGCGCCGGAGGCGACATCATTTTCAGTGACAGGGAATTTAAAAATTTTGAGTTATCCATCGACTGGCAAGCAGGAAACATGGCCAATTCCGGAATTTTCTATTACGTAAAGGAAGAACCGGGTAAACCCATTTACTATGCAGCACCCGAAATTCAGGTGCTCGACAACGAAAATGCCACCGACAATAAAATCGACACCCATTTGGCCGGTTCACTGTACGACATGATTCCTGCCGACCCAAAAACCGTTAATCCCGCCGGGCAATGGAATACCTGTGTAATAAAGGTAAAAGACGGAAAAGCATCGGTAAGCATGAACGGCACTGAAGTGGTTACCTACACGCACTGGACACCCGAGTGGGAAGAGCTTGTTGAAAACAGCAAATTCAAAAATTTTCCCGGGTTTACTAAAGGCATTGCAAAAGAAGGCTACATCGGGCTGCAGGACCACGGTTATACGGTTTGGTTCAGGAATATTAAAATTCGTGAACTGTAGCACCTGTCTTTTTTTCTGGTGAATCAATATTTCAAACTTCGACTACGCTCAGTTTGACAGTCACAGTGAGCGTAGTCGAACTGTGTTTACAACCACGTATTAATACAACATAATACAATCCATGCAATTTGTAAAACAAATTTCAATGAATTCATTCAAAACAATTCTCTCTGTAACAATCCTCCTTTTTGCATTTTCATGCCAGGTGCAGGAAAAAACGGTTCAGGAAACAGATTACGCCCAATTTGTGGATCCTTACATTGGCAGCGATTACCACGGCCATGTGTTTGTGGGTGCAAACGTACCTTTTGGAGCCGTTCAACTGGGCCCCAATAACGAAACCCAGGGCTGGGACTGGTGCTCGGGCTATCATTACTCCGATTCCCTTCTTATCGGTTTTGCACACACCCACCTCAGCGGCACAGGCATTGGCGATTTGGGCGATATCGTTTTCATGCCGGTTTCAGATGCTTATAATCCGGAGGTTGACAAGGATTCGGCCTACAACTGGAAATCGACCTATTCGCACGACCGCGAAGCTGTTGAACCCGGTTACTATTACGTTCATGTGGAACGTTACAACATCGATGCAGAACTAACAACCACCGAACGTGTGGGATTTCATAAATACAAGTACAATTCCGGGGAAAATTCGTTTGTGATTGTTGATTTGAAATACGGAACCGGTTGGGATATGCTCACCGATGGACTGGTTGAACAGGTGGACAACAGCAGCATTCAAGGCCATAGGATGTCGCGCGGTTGGGCCAGAGACCAGCGGGTGTTTTTCCACACCGAATTTTCAAAAGAAATCGAACAATTTAAAATTTTGGTTTCCAATGAACAGCAGGGCGTGGTTACTGTGCTTATCGAATTTAAGGGTGCCGGTGAATTGCTGGCCAAAACGGCCATTTCTCCGGTAAGTTCCGAAGGTGCAAAAGCCAATCTTTCAGCAGAACTGAACCACTGGAACTTCGATGGCGTGCACGCTGATGCCAAAGAAAAATGGAACTACGAGCTGGCTAAAATCAGAATTGAAACGGAAAGTCTGGCCGATAAGCGGACGTTTTACACGGCGCTTTACCATACCATGATAGCCCCTTCGCTGTTTAACGATGTTACCGGCGAATACCGAGGCGCCAATCGTGAGGTAAAACCCGACCCGGGCTACGAAACCTACACCACTTTTTCGCTGTGGGACACTTACCGGGCAGCGCATCCGCTCTTTACGCTGGTGCAGCAGGAACGGGTAAATGACTTTATCAACTCCATGCTGGCCATTTATCATCAGCAGGGCAAACTGCCCATCTGGCACTTGCACGGCAATGAAACCAACACCATGGTGGGCTATTCCGCCGTTCCGGTTATTGCCGATGCCTACCTGAAAGGTTTTAGCGGGTTTGATGCCGAACTGGCTTTTGAAGCCATGAAAACCTCGGCTATGCTGGACGAACGCGGGCTGGATTACGTGAAATCGCAGGGATTTATTCCGGCCGATTCGCAAGTGGAATCGGTGGCCCGGGCCATGGAATATGCCATCGACGACTGGGCCATTGCAGCCATGGCCGGCGCTATGGGAAAAACTGAAGATGCAGAATACTTTTCAAAACGGGCAAATTATTACCGAAATTATTTCGACGAAACGAGCGGTTTTATGCGGGGAAAATTGAGCGACGAATCATGGCGCACTCCGTTCAGCCCCATTTTTTCGCAACACCGCGAAGATGACTTCTGCGAAGGCAATGCCTGGCAATACACCTGGCTGGTGCCACACGATGTGGAAGGTTTAACCGAACTTTTTGGTAGCGAAGAAGCGTTTGTTACCAAACTCGACAGTCTGTTCACCATTCCATCAACGCAGGTGGAAGGCGCCTCGTCCGATATTACCGGCCTGATTGGTCAGTATGCCCACGGCAATGAGCCAAGCCACCACACCACTTACCTGTATGCCTGGGTGGGTCAGCAATGGAAATCGGCCGAAAAAGTGCGCGAAATTTGCACCACCATGTACACCGACCAGCCCGACGGACTGTGCGGAAACGAAGACTGCGGCCAGATGTCGGCGTGGTATGTTTTTTCATCCATGGGCTTTTACCCGGTAAACCCGGCCAACGGTGCGTATGTTTTTGGAAGTCCGCTGTTCGATGAGGCAGAGATTCAGTTGCCGGAAGGAAAAACCTTCAAAGTTGCTGCTGAGAACAACAGCAAAGCGAACATTTATATCCAGTCGGCAAAACTGAACGGACAGCCTTATGAAAAAACGTTCATCACCCATAAAGACATTGAACAGGGTGGCGAACTGGTTTTTGTTATGGGAAATGAGCCGAACCCGGAGTTTGGAAAAGCAAAGGAGAACCGGCCAAAGTCGGTGGTGTATTAAATTTTAAGATTATGGAATCAAAAAAAAGAAGCCTGCTGAAAGCCATCTCTTACCGGATAATTTGTGTTATATCGATGTTGGTTATAACCTACCTGTTCACAAAAAATGCGAATCAATCTCTTTATATCACAATTGTTTTTCAGACAATTCAAACGGTAATCTATTACCTTCATGAACGAATTTGGGTGAGAATACCAGTAAAGAGCTGATTTTGTCGGTTAATTTTTGATGAATTTAGTTTACATGAAAAAATAAAACAGTTGCCGTGTTAAAATATGCCTTACTTTTTTCGATGTTAATCCAACTGGCGGCTACTGTTTATGCCATTAGTCTTATCAAGCGAACGCGTTTTAACGTATCGTGGATTCTGATTTCACTGGCATTTGTGCTGATGGCCATCCGGCGGTTATTCGATTTTTCGGCATTATTCTGGGATACGAAACTATTTCCACAGGATGAGATAAACGCCTGGATTGCAGTATTTATTTCAGTTTTAATGCTGATTGGAGTTATATTTATCCGGGAAATATTTAACCTTCAAAATCAAATCGAAAAAATCAGGAATGAAAACGAACAACAAATCCTTTCTGCTGTCATAAAGGCAGAAGACAAGGCCAGGGAAAATTTTGCCCGCGAATTACACGACGGGCTCGGACCTGTTTTGTCTTCCATTAAAATGTCGCTAACCTCCATTAAACCAGACTCCCACAATCCTTTTAACCAAAAAATTATTGAAAATGCATACCGGGCAACCAACGATTCGATTATTGCCTTAAAAGAAATTTCCAATAACCTGAGCCCTCATATATTAATGAATTACGGGTTGAAAACCGCTATAGAAAATTTCTCAGAAAAGCTCTTTTCTCCTTTCAAATCTCGACTACATTGAAAATGTTTATGAAGCGGAAAATGGCCTGCAGTTTATCGAAAACTTAAAGAACAACAAAGTTGACATTGCCCTGCTTGATATTGAAATGCCTGAGATGAACGGGATTGAAGCGGCAAAAAAAGCGATTGAAATATACCCTGGTATAAAAATCGTTGCTTTATCTATGTATTCGAATAAAAACTATTACCTGAGCATGATTGAGGCAGGTGCATGTGGGTTTCTGTTGAAAAATTCAAGTTTTCAGGAAGTGGAAAAAGCCATTGTCGATGTGTATAACGACAAAAGCTACATTTCAATTGAGATTTTAAATGAAATTCTGAAAAACCCACCCAAAAGCAATGAATCCTACCCGGAAACATTAACAGAGCGTGAAACAGAAGTACTACTGTTAATTTGCAAAGGACTCACCAACAATGAAATAGTAGACCAGTTCAGGGTGAGTAAACGAACTATTGATAAACACCGGGAAAACCTGCTGTTAAAAACCCAATCGAAAAACACAGCCAATCTCGTGGTCTTTGCCATCAAAAACGGTTTCCTGAATTTTTAAATACAGCACAATACGTTTTTAAACGTAGTACATTAATTACGTTTTTAAGCTGTTGCCCACCTTGTTACTCCAAAATAATTTTGCCATCGGTTCATGATGGTATTTATTTCATTTAAAACATTTTATAATGAGAACAATTTTTCTTTTCCTAATGATTCTTTCCACACTGATTGTTGCCCCCAGCTTTGGCATAGGCAGTTCTTTTTTTGATAAAAAAATAGTTCAAAACACAGGAAAAGAAATTGTTTTGTTCGGAAAATTTGAAGCAGTAATTATAGGTGTTGTATCTGCCAGTCTGCTTCTTATGGCTTCTATCATTAAAGGAATTCCCACATCGCTGGTACAATTGAATGTAGCTGCCATTCTGGGCATTGGCGTAGCCAAACTTGGCCCGAAAAATATTTTCAGAAAAACTGAAGTGAAAAAGTTTTTCCTGATGTGGATTATTGCCCCTTGTATCGCGTTTTGTCTTTCGTTGCTGCTTATTTTTTTGGCAGATTGTTACAATTTGCTGTAACTAAAAGAAAAGGGATAAATCTAAAGGCCCTGATTGAAAAATCGCTGGACGAACTGGCTGAAAATATCCAGGAATCGCAGTTGTATTCTTATTTAATAAGAACATATCCTGAAGGGAAAGAGATAGTTGGCAACAAAGAAAAAGAAGAATTTGAAAACTGGCCTGGATTATGAAAGTTGAATACTCCAAAACATTTATAAAGGCAGTTAAGAAATTAACGGGAAAAATGCTTGATTCGGTAAAAAGAACTATCCTCGAAGTAAAAAAAGCAGAACTTTATCTGGAAAAACTTCTCTGAACAATTTGATTGAAACCCGAAAGTTATTTCTCAAAAATGGTTATTTTTAACGCGCAATGACGAACAAAAAACCAAATATCGTTCAACAAATCTGGCGTTTCTATATAAACGGTTTCAGGAACATGAGCGGCTGGGGACGGCAGGTGTGGCTGATTATCTTCATCAAACTTTTTATCATGTTTGCCATTCTGAAAGTATTTTTCTTTCCCAATTTTCTGAAAACCAATTTTGAAACCGACCAGGAACGCAGTAATTATGTGTTGGAAATATTAACCGAACCAAAAGAATAATTATGATAGAATATGCAGATTTAGCGTTAGTGAACTGGTCGAGGGCGCAATTTGCCCTGACGGCCATGTATCACTGGTTATTTGTGCCGCTTACGCTGGGCATCACATTCATTATTGCGTTTATGGAAACGCTGTATGTAAAAACCGGCAACGAAGAGTGGAAACGAATTACCAAATTCTGGATGACCCTTTTCGGGATTAATTTTGCCATTGGGGTGGCTACCGGAATTATCCTCGAATTTGAATTCGGCACCAACTGGTCGGCCTACTCCTGGTTTGTCGGTGATATTTTTGGCGCTCCACTGGCTATTGAAGGCATTTTGGCCTTTTTTATGGAATCCACATTTATCGCCATTATGTTTTTCGGGTGGAACAAAGTGAGTAAAAAAACGCACCTTCTGGCCACCTGGCTTACGGCAATCGGCGCCAACCTTTCGGCGCTGTGGATTCTGGTGGCCAATGGCTGGATGCAGAAACCTGTGGGTATGGTTTTCAATCCGGATACCGCCCGCAACGAAATGCAAAATTTCTGGGATGTACTTTTTTCGCAGGTAGCGGTGGATAAATGGCTGCATGCCACCTCGTCGGGTTTTGTATTGGCTTCCGTTTTCGTCATTGGCGTTTCAGCATGGTTTATTCTGAAAAAGCGGGAATTACTGCTGGCGAAAAAAAGTATTCTCATTGCCAGCGTTTTCGGGCTTATTTCGTCGTTTTACCTCATTCTGACCGGCGACAATTCCACCCGCACCATTGCCCACGACCAGCCCATGAAATTTGCTGCAATTGAAGGTTTGTACAACGGCAGCGAAGGTGCTGGCCTGGTTGCACTTGGACTTTTCTCAACCTCGGAAACCGACCCCAACAACGAAAACCTTAAGGATTTCACCATGAAGATTGAAATTCCCAACTTTCTTTCCTACATGGCTTTTCTCGATTGGAATGCCTTTGTTCCCGGGGTAAACGACCTTATTAACGGGAACGAAAAATACGGTTATATGTCGGCCCAAGAAAAAATTGAAAGGGGGAAAATAGCCATTGGAAAGCTGTTCGAATTCAAGGAAGCAAAAAAAGCCGGGAATGAGTCGCTGGCAGGCAGTTTACGGGCTGAACTTACCAGTGACGGTTTTCAGCAAAATTACTTCAAGTACTTTGGCTATGGCTATTTTGAAGATGTAAATGATTTGGTTCCAAACGTACCCATTACCTTTTACAGCTTCCACATCATGGTAGGATTGGGATTTATGTTTGTGCTGTTATTTATTTTGTCGCTCATGTTTCTGCTGAGAGGAACGCTTACCGAAAAACGCTGGTTTTTGCGTTTGGCCATCATTTCCATTCCGCTGGCATACCTGGCAAGTCAGGCCGGATGGATTGTAGCCGAAATGGGCCGTCAGCCCTGGGTTGTGCAGGATTTGATGCCAACCATGGCAGGTGTGACCCGAATCAGCGCCGGGACAGTTCAAACCACATTCTGGTTGTTCGCTGCACTGTTTACCATTTTGCTGATTGCAGAACTGAAAATCATGTTCAGGCAAATTAAAATCGGACCGAAACACTAAAAAGGAGGAACCAAATTATGTTTGAAAATTTATCGCATTTGGCATTGCAACAATACTGGTGGGTAATCATTTCGTTACTGGCCGCACTTTTTGTTTTTCTTATGTTTGTGCAGGGCGGACAAACGCTTCTCTATTCCATTGGAAAAACAGAAGGAGAAAAAACCATTATTCTGAATACCCTTGGCCGGAAGTGGGAATTTACGTTTACCACTCTGGTTACATTTGGCGGGGCATTTTTTGCTTCATTCCCACTGTTTTATGCCACCAGTTTCGGAGGCGCATACTGGGTTTGGCTGCTTATACTGGCGGCTTTTATCATTCAGGCGGTGGCTTACGAGTTCCGAAAAAAACCAGCCAATTTCCTGGGTGCAAAAACCTACGAGGTTTTCCTTGTGTTGAATGGTTTGCTGGGCACCATTTTAATTGGAACGGCGGTTGGTACCTTTTTCAACGGCGCTCAATTTGAATTGAACGATTTGAACCAGGTGCTCTGGCAAAATCCGGCTCGCGGACTGGAAGCCGTGCTTACATTTCACAATGTGGCGCTTGGCCTGGCTGTATTTTTTCTGGCACGGGTTTTAGGATTGCTGTACTTTATTTACACCATCGATAATGACCTGATTGTAGCCCGTTCGCAAAAACATCTGTTTTTCACAACAGTATTATTCCTTCTTTTTTTTCTGTATTTTCTGGTTTGGTTACTGTTAAAAGACGGTTTTGCTGTAAATCCAGATTCGGGTGAAGTATTTATGGAAAAATATAAATATCTGAATAACCTGTTGCAAATGCCGGTTGTTTTAATCATTATGCTGATTGGTATTGTAGGAGTATTGTGGGGAATCATTTCAACCCTATTTTTTCACGGCAGCAAAGGCTTTTTATTTGCCGGGCCGGGAACGGTTCTCACCGTTTTTGCACTCTTTCTGGTTGCCGGTTTTAATAACACGGCATTTTATCCGTCTGTAGCCGATTTGCAGTCATCGCTGACCATACAAAATGCCTCATCGAGTCATTTTACGCTGGTGGTCATGAGTTATGCCTCGCTAATGATTCCATTTGTGTTTGCTTACATATACTATTTCTGGAAAGTGATGAACCGGAAAAAAATTACAGATGAAGAAATGAATGAAGAATCACATGTATATTAAATTTTTAGAATATGTACACCACACCAATATTATGGATGTTAAGCTGGCCGGTTGTTGTTATTGTTTCGTATTATGCCGTGAAATGGGCAGTAAAAAAATACGAAGCTAAGCTGGAAGCGGAAGAAAAGGAAGAGTAAAAAATAATTTCTGTGAGGGAATTGCAGTGTATTTAGCGCTTGCAATAAATTATAAAGATACTGTATGGCCGGACTCTTTCCGAATCAGTTTAAAATCCCAGGGCAAACCAGTTTCACTTCTATTGTTAATTCCTTCAAATAAACCGTTTGGTTTTCAATCGTGTTTAATACAATTACAGCATTTGATATATGAAACTTTTTGCAGAAATGAAACAATTAATTCAAATCGCCGTTTCTGATTTTGGTTTTTCACTTTACTTCCACAAGGAGTACATGATCTTAAATTGTTTATCTTTATAATTGAAAAAAATTAAATTTCAGAAATTATGACGGATAACTTCAATATCAACCGCAGAAAATTTATTTCAACAGGTGCCGCCTTAAGTTTGGGCATTCCTTTTCTGGGAAAAGTCAAAGCAATTAACACACCGGCTCCAAACCTGCCACCGAATATTCAACCGGAATGGCGGAACAAACAGGCAGGTATGGCCTATCGACAATTAGGAAATACCGGACTGATGATCTCTGAAGTTGTCAATGGTGGCGACCCAGTTAGGCTGAATAACCTGCGTACAACTGAAATTGCCATGGAGCGCGGATTGAATTACCTGGATATGGCGCCTGCTTACGGACGAGGTGAATGTGAAGAAAGTTACAGTAAGATTATCGACAACAGTGCCAAACGCGAAAAGGTGTTCATGACCACCAAAGTAAGTGGATACACCTCTGTAAGAGATAGATTATACCGTGAAATTTATGACAGTCTGCCAGCCGGAAAACAGGAACATTATCAAAAGAAAGCGGCAGAATTGCGTGCTTCCCGTAATGTGGACAAGCCCGGCTATTTTATTACCTACTGGCCCGGACAGCCGCGCTCCTTTGAAGGAACTTACCTGAGCAACGCCATGGCTGCCGATTATGCGCATAAAGTGGAAGGAAGTCCGAAGTTTAAGGAATTCATTGTGCAATCGGTTGAAGAGAGTCTGAAAAGGGTGGGAACCGACTATTTCGATATTCTGATGTGTCCACACGGGGCCGGTTCCTATGAAGAAGTAAAAATTGAAGAAACGTTTACAACTTTTGAACAGCTCAAAAAAGACGGAAAAGTGCGTTTCCTGGGCGTATCCACCCACAACGACCCGGCCGGCGTTTTAAGAGCCGCCCGTGAAACCGGACTTTACCAGGTGGCCATGGTAGCCTATAACATCATCAACGGCGGATACATGGAAAGGGAGATTGAACTGGCCAAAGAAAGCGGCATGGGCATCATCGCCATGAAAGCGGCCATGGCTGTGGCTACTCACCATAAAGCGCTGCAACCCATACCCGAGTGGCGGATTCAAAAAGTAGAACGAATTGTGCCGGGTGATGATAAACCTCCTGTAAAAGCTTATTTGTGGGCGTTGCAAAATCCAAACATATCAGCCGTAATTTCCAATCTCTGGGATGAACAACATGTGAACGAAAACCTTTCGGTAGCGGGAAAAAAGGTGGAATTGCTGCCGGGGTGATTTGTCAGCCGTTTCAAGCGGTATCTTATGCCCTAAATAACGAATGTAAGTGGGTTTTGAAGCTGTAAAACTGTAACCGTTCTGAATCAGTCAATCATCGCACTGAAAACCGGTTTCATTTCTATCGTTAATCCTTTGAATTCGGTTGTTTGGGTTTCAACCGAGTTTATCAGGATTACGGCCCTATACACATGAAACTTTTTGCAAAAAAGATAGAGGTTATTCAAATCGCTGTTTCTGATTTTGGTTTTATACTTCACTTCCACGGGAAAGACTTGTTTATTTTTTATCTCAACAAAATCAACTTTATGATTGTATGCATCGCGCCAAAAAAACTGCCAGGGCTTTAACGCAAGTAAAGCATTTTCAACAAGTAATCCTGTTTTCTGAAAATCATACATGCTTCCGCTGACTGCGGGGCAGAAAGAGGATGAAGAGAGATAAATTCGTTTCAATTTTTTTTCAGACGTAAGCTGATTGGCAGAATAGTTATAAAGGACTTTCAACACAAATGCCTGCTCAAGAATACTTATATATTTACTCACTGTTTTTGACGTTATTTTTAAATCGTTGGCCAAATTTTCGTAATGAAGATACAATCCCGGATTTTCTGCAACTATTTTTACAATGGCATACAAAATTTCGGGGTTTTCAACCGGAAAAATGATTGGAATGTCCTCAAAAACAATCTTTTTAATAATTCCCAGTACATATTCCTGAACAAATGAATTATCAGTAATATTAACTGTTTCAACAAATTGTCTCGATAAATAATTTTCAAATTCAACTTTCAATTCAGAATGAAACATTTCAGGCTTTTCGAGGTAATTATCCCTGTTTCTGAAATGGAGATATTCTTCAAAATCAAGCGGTTTCAACTCAAACGAAAAAACCCTTCCTGCCAAGCTCTCCTGTGTTTTCTTCCTGATATAAAGTGATGTTGAGCCGGAAATGAAAAATTTTAGGTTGGGATATAAATCGTAGTAAATTTTCAATTGAGATTGGAACCCTTCAAGTTTCTGAATTTCATCAAAAAAAATAAATATTTTGTCCGAATTGAAATCCTTTCGGGTTTGGGTCTTAAAGGCGGTAAAAAGTTCATCCAAATCGTATTTATCCTCATCAAAAGAAAAATACCATATACTTTGCGGTTCAACATTTCGCTCAAGTAAAGTATTTATCACCTGAAGAAACAACGTAGTTTTCCCCAACCGTCTCAACCCTGTAAGCTCTATTATCTGCCTGTTATCAATATGTTGCTCAAGAGTTTCGAAGAATTTCCTCGTTTTAGGGAATTCATAACTGAATCCCACATTCCAGTGCCTGTTGAATTTTAGTAAATTGATCATTTCTCGCAATTTATTGGAACTTCAGTTCCGGTATTATATAAAAATACCAGAACTACAAATATAATATTTTCTGACAATTTTACAAACCACCCCCGCCGATTCCTCTGAACTCCTGACTTAATCGGGATTAGTTCGTCTAACTATTTTGGGTTCGGTTTGCTTCTAAAAAAAGAGACTCATTGAAATTCCGTCAGAAATTTCCGAAGAGGTAAATGCACTATTCCTTCAAAAGTTTTTCCCGAATATTCATCGAGAGTGACTACATATTTGGGATAATTATCAGTGATTGCAAGCAGGTTGTTAAATTCCCGTTCCATCGTTTTCTTTTCTGTAATCTGCAGCGCAGCCTGGATATAAACTTTTTCTCCTTTTCGTTCAGCAATAAAATCGACCTCCCTTTCGCCATTCTTGCCCACAAGCACAGAATATCCCATTATTTTAAGATGAAGAAATATAACATTTTCAATAATTTGCCCCAAATCAAACGGAGAGAACCCTGCAACTGCATTCCTTATTCCTACATCGTTAAAATAAAACTTCTCTCCTATTTCAAAAACTTTTTTCCCCTGAATATCCAATCTTTTTACACCGGTTATCAACATGGCGGTAGTCAGGTAATTCAAATAATTTAATACTGCGGTAATGGAGATGGACACATTCTGAGACTTCAAAAAATTTACAATGCTCCGTGCAGAGACCAGGTTGCCTGTTTTATTGGCAAGGTATGTGATCAACCGAACCAGAAAATCAACATTGCGCACTTCAAAGCGGGAAACAACATCCCGGAAAAGAATAGACCGGTTAATGTTTTCAAGATAATCGAATACGGTTTCATCATCCATTTCAAGATGAATTAAATAAGGTAGCCCGCCATATTTAATGTATCGGGTAAGGTTTTCTGTGTTATTTTCAAGTTTATGAAAATGCAAAAACTCATTAAAACTTAATGCGTAAACAGGAATTTCAATATATCTTCCTCCCAGTTAAGTACCCAACTCACCTGACAGGATTTGTGCATTGCTTCCTGTACAATAAATATCATAGCCTCCCTCGGCCAGAAGACTTCTTAATGCTTTTTCAAATCCGGTCACTATCTGTATTTCGTCTATCAATACAAAATTTAATGCATCTTGTTTTGATTTTGATTTGATGTATTTATAAAGGGCATCAGAACTGTTCAAGGTTTCAAATTCATTGATTTCCAAATTTATGTATATTAAATTTGGATTGTTAAACTGCTTTTTAAGGGTATCCATTACCTGAAACAACAAATAACTTTTCCCCACCCGGCGCTGCCCAACAAGAACTTTTATTATTTCTTTGCCCATGTATTTTTTAAGGTGGGTTTCATAAATTTCCCTTCTTACAAACTCTTTCATGATAATTTTATAAGTAACAAAAAATCAAAAAATAAACATATTTGTTATTTATAACAAACAAAATATAAATGTTTTTCAATTCTGTCATTTATATTCGGGAAGAGCAACAAGTGAATGAAAACCTTTCGGTAGTGGGTAAAAAAGTGGAATTGCAGCCGGGGTTATTTAAAACTAATTACCGGAATTTCCAAGGGAATCCCAATGGGGGAAGCCGCAGTGTAAAACAGTCCGTTTTCAAATGATTTTTTAAGCCATAAATAATGCATCCATAGTCAGACTGTTTTGCACCAGGGAAGAATAGCTGTTGGCTTTCAGTCCATACGTTGTAATCATGGTCAGTAAAACCGATTTTCTTGTACCTGTTTCCTGTTTAAACACCGATATTTTATTTCGCAGTTCTTCCGCATATTTTTTATCGATGGCAAAGGTATTTATGGAAAACTTCATTTCGCATAAATTAATAATCTGATCACGACGGTCGATAACCAAATCAACCTG
>JAHYIT010000085.1 GCA_019429205.1 Mariniphaga sp.
CCAAATTATCGCGTGGCCTATGCCATTTCCGACAGTCCGTTTGGTCCGTTTGAACGCATTGGTACCGTTTTGCAGCAGGATCCGTTCATTGCTACCGGCGCCGGACACCACTCGGTTCTGAACATTCCCGGCACCGATGAGTGGTATGCCGTCTATCACCGCCGTCCGCTCACCGAAA
Organism: Mariniphaga sp.; assembly: GCA_019429205.1. GTDB lineage: Bacteria > Bacteroidota > Bacteroidia > Bacteroidales > Prolixibacteraceae > Mariniphaga. Next base: position 179 of record JAHYIT010000085.1, read on the forward strand.
CATCACCCCACCACAGGGTTACCTGCATCGATAAAATGGAGTTTGACGAGGATGGAAAAATACTGCCGGTGAAGATTACAGAATGGGGAGTGGAAGCAAGGAGGATTTAACCGATGTAATTCAACCATTACAAATGGAAATTTTAATTTGGTACCTGACAGATATATTTTTCTTGTTCATATTAAAAATTCAATTTAGCACCACCCGGCATCATGCACCTTGCCTACCAACTCCTTCAGGTCTATGTAAGCTTTGTTTCGTATGGTTTTCACGGTTAATTTGCCCCCGGGAATATGAAAAATAAATACCTGCCGCACTTATGAACGAAAAAGTAATAAACCCCCATTTCATGGCTTTCAAGAACAAGTTATCGGGAACTGTTTCAATTGCCTGACTCCCCATAATACCTGCAAAATATAAAGTGGCTATGGTCATGCTGGTAATTTGCCCCACCACCCGCATGGTAGCTGCCGAACCTGATGCTAGTCCCAGTTGGTTTTTTTGCACTGAACTCATAATGGTATTCATGTTGGGCGAAGAGAAAAAGGCAAAACCGAGACCAACCCACAACAGCAAAGCCACAATAAGCCAAACAGGTGTGGTCCCGGAAAGAAAAGCAAAAGTTGTCAGTCCCATGGTACACATGGTCATTCCCAATGTTGCCAGGTAACGTGGCTGAAAACGGTCGGATAGCCGTCCTGCAAGGGGCGAAAAGATGGCCATCATGGCTGGTTGGGCAACCAGAATTATACCGGCATTCCTGGGCGATAAGCCCTGTATTTTCTGTAAATACAAACTCAGTAAAAACACAATGGCAAAGGTGGCGCTGTAGTTGATAAGGGCAGCCAGATTGGAAAAAGCAAACAAACGGTTGCGGGTAAACAGCCTGGTTTCGAGCACTGGCATTGTGGACTTACTTTCAATCCACCAGAAAAGAACCAATGCCAGAGAACCGCCGCCCATCAGCAGCCAGCCTGAAATTAAAGGAATACGTGAAGAGCCGTAAACCATGGCCACCAAACCAACCATATAAAACAGGCTTCCTTTCAGGTCAGGTTTTTTTACTGAATTTTTATCCAGACTGTCTTTTCCCAAAAACAGAAAAGCAATAATTATTGTAAGAATTCCCATTACAGAAGAGACAAAAAAGATGGAACGCCAGCCCAGGTACTGGGTTAAAAATCCTCCGGCAAAAGGTCCAAATGCCAGGCCGAGGTAAACTGCCGAAACCGACATGCCCAGCACTCTTCCGCGGTTCTGAGGCAAAAATGCAGAGACCAGAATAGCCGGTCCGGTGGTGCTGGAAAACGCTGCGCCAATTCCCTGGATGAACCGGAATAAAATAAGCCAGAAACCGGAAGGTGCAAATCCGCAACCAATGGAAGATATGGTGAAAATGGTGATGCCGATTTTAAATATGCGCCTGATTCCGGTTAAATCACCCAAACGGCCTACCGGAAGTAAAAACATGGCAGTGGCGAGCAAAAAGGAGGTAATCACCCAACTCAGTTTTACAGCGCTCAGTCCAAAACTTTTTTCAATGGCTGGTAAGGCAATGTTTACCGACGATATTAAAAAAGTTCCCATAAACGAAGTAATGGCAACAATGGCTAAAATGGAAATTTGCTTTTTTGTCCAGTTCATAAAATTTTATCTTTTACCAATCAGAAGAAGACAAAATTAGCATTAATCATCGGAAACCGGCCATCCAGCTTTTCAGCCAGAATTTCGTCGCACACCTGTGCAATCAAATCCCTTTTTTTCATCTGCCAAAACGCCCAGTTCGCAGTTGGCAAAAGCAGCGGCTGTTTTCAAAATGGCTACCCAAAAATCTCCTCCATCGCCTCTTCAATGGTGGGATACCTGAATTCGAACCCGGCTTCCATAATTTTGTGCGGCAATACTGCCGGACTTTTGGTGAGCAAGGAAGCTGCTTTTCCGTAAATCAGTTTCAGGGCAAAAGGAGGCACCGGAATAAATGCAGGGCGGTTTAATTTTTTAGCCAGCGCACGGGTAAAACCGGCATTGGTAATTTGTTCAGGTGCGGCCAGGTTAAAAACTCCGGCGGTGTTTTTGTTTTTTGTTGCCCACAAAAAAGCGCGTGCCACATCGGTTTCGTGCACAAACGGAAAGGATTGTTTGCCGTTGCCAATTTTCCCGCCAATGCCCAACTTAAAAGGCAACAGCAGATTTTTTATGGTAGCCGATTTTTTCCCCAACACCACAGCCAGGCGAAAAAGGGTGAGTTCGACTTCTTCAGGCAGTCCGTTCCACGACTTTTCCCAGTCTTTTACCACTTCGCCTAAAAATCCCTGGTCAAAATTGTAACTCTCTTCGGTGTGTGTTTTCCTTACTGCATAAATTCCAATGGCCGATGCTGAAATGACTTTGGCTGGCCTTTCTTTCGGAAACAGGATTTGAAAAGCCCGGACCAGGTTTTCAGCAGTTTGAATGCGGCTGTGGTAAATCTTTTTTTTGTTTTTGGCTGTCCAGCGTTGCAAAACTGGCGCTCCGGCCAGGTTAATCAACACATCGGTGTTTTTAAGCTCGCCGGCCAGAATTTCTGCCGGCCCGTAAAGCTGCTCACGTTGAATGGGCGAAACTTCGTGCCCCTTGCTTTTCAGTTCAGCAGTGATAATTTTTCCCAGGTATCCGGAGGCACCGGTTATTTTGACAATCATATCAGTAAAATTTTTCTAATTTAACAATTATATCCTTCATTTTTACGAGAAAAATTATGAATTATAACTTTCTGTTTGTAAAAAATAAACTAAACAGCAGGAATTGTTATTGTAAATTTTTTGAACTAAATGAGGCAAGTTCACCCTGAAAAATGAAAAGTTGCCACACTTTCATCACCAAACACCTTTGTTTTATTAATTTTACACGCTGAAATTAAAATTGAATGTTCCGAAGATTTCGTATTATATGGCAAAGAAACACACGGCGGTGGTTGCATCAGCTGGTTTTATGGCGGATTGCACGTATTCCTGAACGGCAGTTTCTTTATATACTCAGTTTGGTGGTTGGAATATTCAGCGGATTGGCTGCCCTAACGCTTAAAAACCTTATTCACTTTGTTGCCGGGCAACTCACCGATTGGATTGAAGTGGATTCCATCAGTTACCTTTTTCTGGTTTATCCATTTGCGGGCATTTTGCTTACTGTACTTTTTGTGCGGTTTGTTATTAAAGATGATATTAGTCACGGGGTTTCCAAAATTCTTTATTCCATCTCGCGCCAAAGCAGCCGTATAAAATCGCATAACACCTGGTCGTCGATGGTGGCCAGTTCGTTAACCATAGGTTTGGGTGGCTCGGTTGGAGCAGAAGCACCAATTGTGCTTACCGGAGCTTCCATTGGTTCAAACCTGGCACAGCTTTTTAAACTGAATTATAAATACGTCACCCTTATGGTTGGGTGTGGGGCAGCAGGGGCCATTGCCGGAATTTTTAATGCACCCGTTGCCGGTATTGTTTTCACCCTCGAAGTGCTCATGCTCGACCTCACTATGGCCTACCTCATACCTTTACTTATTTCTGCCGTTACAGCAACCATGTTAACCCATTTTTTTATGGGTGAAGATGTGTTGCTGCAGTTTATGCAAATTCATCCTTTTACGCTTGAAACAGTTTGGTTTTACATTTTGCTGGGGGTTTTTACCGGGTTTGTGGGCATTTGGTTTACCCGAATGACACTGTTTATGGAGGCCAAATTCAAAAAAATAAAAGGGTGGGGGATAAGACTATTAATCGGAGGTTTGGCAATGGGTTTGCTGGTGTTTATTTTTCCGCCGCTTTGGGGCGAAGGCTACGTGGAAATTGCCCTTATTTTTAACGGAAAAGGTACTGAATTACTGAATAATTCCCTGTTTTATAACTGGAAAACCAATGAGTATTTGCTTTTAATTTTTTTAGTTGGAATCCTCATTTTTAAGGTAATTGCCATGGTAGCTACCACAGGTTCGGGAGGTGTGGGAGGTATTTTTGCGCCCACTTTATTTATGGGGGCCATTGCCGGTTTCTTTTTTGCTTTGATTGTAACCAAAATTACAGGGGTAGAACTGCCGGGCGATAATTTTGCTTTGGCCGGTATGGCCGGAATGATGGCTGCTGTAATGCACGCTCCGCTGACCGGCATTTTTTTGGCTGCCGAACTTACCCAGGGCTACGATTTATTTGTCCCGCTAATGATAACAGCTACTGTGGCGTATGTTACCATTATGAAAGCCGAGCCTTATTCAATTTATACCAAACGCCTTGCTCATGCGGGCGACCTGCTGACACACCACAAGGACCAAGTTGCTCTTCGCATGATGAATGTGCGCAAGTTGATTGAAACCGATTTCGAGGTTATACGGCCCGATGCTACTCTGCGCGATCTGGTAACGGCTATTTCTGTTTCGCACCGCAATCTTTATCCTGTGGTGGACGAAAATGAGACGCTGCTTGGAATGGTAAAACTTGCCGATGTGCGTTCGCTTATTTTCGAAAATGAGCTTTATGATAAGGTGCTTGTTAAAGATTTGATGTATATGCCGGAATCCTTTATTTCACCCGATGATAGCATGGAAAAAGTAGTGGAGAAATTTGAAACATCGGGCCGTTACAACCTGGCGGTTATAGAAAATGGCAAGTACCTCGGATTTATTTCACGTGCTGTTGCATTCTCCAAATACCGAAAAACCGTTCAGGATTTTTCACACGATTGAGAAGGATATTTACCTTTAATTAATTTCTTTGTAATTGAATAATTAAAACTTTGTTACCGTGACTTCAACAACTCGTCGGTCGTTTATTGCAAAGGCTACACTGGGTATTGCCGGTGTTGGTTTATCAAAATATGCCCATGCCGGATTTTTATCTGGCTCAGAAAGTCTTCCGGTTGTAATTTCAACCTGGCGGCACGGATTACCGGCCAACGAAGCAGCCTGGGAAATCCTTTCAAACGGGGGTTATTCCCTTGATGCTGTGGAATCCGGAGTTCGGGTTACCGAGGCCGATCCTGGTGTGATTACTGTTGGATATGGCGGCATTCCCGATGCTAAAGGAAAAGTAACGCTGGATGCCTGCATTATGGACGAAAAAGGAAACGCCGGCAGCGTGGCTTACCTGCAAGGTATAAAACACCCCATTTCCGTTGCACGGCTGGTGATGGAAAAAACGCCGCATGTGATGCTCAGCGGAAAAGGCGCCCAAAAGTTTGCACTGGATAACGGTTTCAAAAAAGAAAAACTGTTAACCAAAAAAATGCGGAAACGCTGGAAAAAGTGGAAAAAGGAAGAACGGGAATTCAGCACAAAAATAAATATTGAAAACCAATTGGAAGAAAACCACGACACGATTAGTATGCTGGCTATTGATAAGGACGGACGTTTATGCGGAGCCTGCACCACAAGCGGCATGGGATTTAAAATGCACGGCAGGGTTGGAGACTCGCCCATAATTGGCGCCGGCCTGTTTGTGGATGGCGAAGTGGGCGGAGCTGCTGCAACCGGTTCGGGCGAATTGGTCATGAAAACGCTGGGTTCGTTCCTGGTAGTGGAATTTATGCGAAACGGCATGTCGCCAACAAATGCCTGCAATGCTGCCATTGAAAGGATTACAAAAAAAATCCCTGATTTCGAAGAACATCAGATTGGGTACATTGCCATTAGCAAATCGGGCGAAATTGGCGCGGCCAGCCTGCAACCGGGATTCGATTACGCGGTAAAAACACCTGAAATCTCTGAACTCAGGGAAGCAGATGCATGGTTTAAAAAGTTGTAAAAAAAGCTGCCCGGTTAAGAGCAGCTTTTGCAAGGTGAGAGAATTTAATTTTACATATTTTAATAACCTGCTTCAAAATTAAAAATATCTGGTTAGTAATCCTCGTAATGGGCAATAATTTTTTTGTTTTTTAGAATATTTACAATGGCATCAATAATTTCATCGTCCTGCAGAGAAGCATAGTTAAATATGACATCGAAATCGTCGTTTGTTGCTTTCCGTCCAATGATTTTTTCAATAAAAAAGTCGCGTTTTTCGTCCATTTCTTTAACATACTGCACTGCTTCAGCCTGGGTGAATTCCCGCAATTGCATAATGCGGTTAATTCTCCATTCCATGGGCGCTTCAAGCCTTACGTTCAGTTTGTTCGGAATATCTTTAAGGATAACGCCGGCTGACCTTCCAACAATAATGGTGCGTCCTTTACATGCCAGCCTGCAAACCACACCTTTAAAGGTTTCGATTAAACGTTCGTCAGAAATGTCGTAAATGGTTTCATTTGAAAAGGCTTTTGCCACCTGCTGCAACATGATTATGGCTTCTTCAGTATCATCATAATCTCCCGTTTTTACCTCTTTAATAATATCATTCACTACCTTCTCAAAAATATCTTTGTCCACCCATTTCCACTCGGCATCGGTTTTGGTATCCGACATGTAGCTGTATCCTGTAAGAATTTTTGAGAGTTTAATGGCAATTCGCTGGGCCGAACAACCCGACTGCCTTGAAATGGTAACAACCGGACCCGGAAAATCTCCTGTTTCGAGATTGCAACACGTAATGGTTTTCATAAAACTTTTAATAAACTTTTCCATATTTTGGATTTATTAATTGCCGATTCTAATTTTACAGATTCGAAGTTACAATCTATTCTTGTAGGTAAAACAAAATATGTTGTAAAATAGGTGGAATAAGAAGTGGGAAGATGGAAGTCGGAAGAGGGAAGACAGAAGATGGAAGGGGGTAACACCGCATCAGTGTTTAAAGTTGTATTTAGCCAGAATTTTCGTGAACCGGTAAATTTGATTTTACTTTTTGGGGAAAATTTCATGCATGGTAGCCCGGTAAACCAGCGTTGTAAATGGTGGAATTCCGGTCGTTCCCTTTGAACCATAAGCAAAGTCGGAATGGATATACATTTCAATTTCAGCCCCTTTGTTCATGAAACCAATGGTATTATTTAAACCTTCAACAACATGCTGCGGTTTAAACACAAAACTCCATTTCCCGTTGGGATATATTTCATTCGAGTCTTCAATTTTTTTTCCATCTGGCATAAAACCAATGTATGAAATGGTGCAGTTATCTCCTAATTCAGGAAATGGCCCATCGCCCTTTTTTCGGACAATATAAAAAACTGCCAAATCAGTAGTGTCAATATCCTCACCTTCGTCTTCAAGCCTTTTCATCCAGGCATCAAGTTCTTCCCATTCGGTTTCCCGTGTGCGGGGTTCTTTTTCTTCTTCCTGTGGTTTGCACGAAGCAACTAACAATACCAGGGAAATAATGACTAAAACAGGAAGCAGTAAAATTTTTTTTCGCATGATCTCAAAGCTTTGGTTTTTACGCCTGAAAGTTACAATTTTCAGAGAAACCGGCAATTATTTTTTTGAAGAAGACGAATGTTATTACTGCATTTTAAAAATGGCTAACTAAAACCTTAACGAAGCAGTTTTGTTTGAGGAGTTAAAGATTGAATAACAGATTAAAAATGGAAAAAATATATACCAATGCGCTGATGTACTCCAGTTCTCCTTATTTGTTGCAACATGCCCATAATCCGGTAAACTGGCGGCCCTGGAGTGAAAATTTAATGGAAAAGGCCGGTAAAGAAAATAAGTTGATTTTGGTGAGTATTGGCTACGCAGCGTGTCACTGGTGTCACGTTATGGAACACGAAAGTTTTGAAGACGAGACAGTTGCCCAGGCAATGAACGAAAACTTTATTTGTATAAAAGTTGACCGCGAAGAACGACCCGATGTGGATCAATATTACATGACCGCCGTTCATTTGATGGGATTACAGGGAGGCTGGCCGCTGAATGTAATTGCCTTGCCCGATGGCAGACCCGTTTGGGGCGGTACTTATTTTCCCAAAGAAACCTGGGTGAAAACAATTTCTTCTGTGGCCCGGTTTTGGAAAGAAAATTCTGAAAAAACCATCGAATATGCAGAAAGTCTGCAACAGGGAATTACCCGGGCTTCACTACCGGTTGAAACAGATTCCGTGCTACCGGCAACCCGCCAGATAATTGTCCGGAGTGTGGAAAGCTGGAAAGAAAATTTCGATAATGAAAATGGTGGAAGGCGTGGTTATCCGAAATTTCCTATGCCGGTAAACCTCGGTTTTTTGTTTTTTTTCGGAAAAATGCAAAAAGATAAACAGGTGCCCGAATTTGTAAAACTTACCCTTGAAAAAATGGCGCGTGGGGGTATTTACGACCAGGTGGGCGGTGGATTTGCCCGTTATTCGGTTGATGAAAAATGGAAGGTTCCTCACTTCGAAAAAATGCTTTACGATAATGGCCAGTTAATCAGCATGTATTCAAAAGCATACCAGCATTTTAAAACAGAAGAATTTAAAAAAGTGGTTTACGAAACGGTTGATTTTTTGGTACGGGAACTTATGGATAGTTCGGGTGCATTTTACTCTTCTCTGGATGCAGACAGCGATGGGGAAGAAGGAAAGTTTTACGTGTGGAAATCAAAAGAATTAAAAGAAATTTTGCACGACGATTTTGAATTGTTTTCAGCATATTTTAACGTGAATTCAAAAGGATTCTGGGAAAAAGGAAATTACATTCTTTCGCGGGAATTCAGTGCAGATGAGTTTGCCGGGAAAAACGGGTTAACTCCGTCTGATTTTTACGGGAAAATTTCAAGCTGGAAGGAATTGTTACTGGAACATCGCTCAAAAAGAATTCGTCCCGGACTTGATGATAAAACCCTGACCTCGTGGAATGCCCTGGTCATTCAGGGACTTACTGATGCATACAAAGCGTTTGGTGATGACCAATTTAAAAACCTGGCTTTAAAAAATGCCAGGTTCATCGTTAAAAATATGATGAAAAAAGGTGGGATGTTGTTTCATACCTGGAAAAAAGAAAAATCTTCTGTTAACGGATTTATCGAAGATTACGCACTTGTTATTCAGGCATTTATTTCTCTTTTCGAAATTAGCGGGGAAACAGTTTGGCTAAAACATGCAGGTAATTTACTGGAATATTCGCTGAAACATTTTTACGACGAAACATCCGGCCTTTTCTATTTTTCAGAAAAAAATGCCGATGCGGTTATAACCAACCATTTTCAGAACGAAGACAATGTTATTCCGGCAGCCAATTCGGTGATGGCCAATAACCTGCACACCTTGTATTTGCTGCTGGGCAAACCTGAATACCTGACACAGGCAAAAAAAATGTTGTACCACGTTACTCCGCAGTTTCCCAAATATCCGCAGGCATTTGCCAACTGGGGCAACCTCATGCTGAAACTCACCGGGCCCTGTTTTGAGGTGGTTATTTGCGGTGAAGATTCAAAAGAAAAATTTTTGGAAATGCAGACCTCTTTTCAACCCCATGTAGTTTGGGCTTTTTCTGCAAAAAATAATGATCTGCCTTTGTTTAAAGGACGGATTGTGCCAGGAAAAACCTTGATTTACGTTTGCCGCGAAGGAGCCTGCCAATTACCCGTTGAAGACCCGGCAGAAGCCATTAAAATGCTTGTTGAATAAAATGAAAATGGTTGAAGCTCAGAAAAAAAATAATCCCGGCGCGTCATACCGGGATTACTCAATTACCTTTAAAAGCGTCTGATTGGTTTCTTATTCTGAGTTTGTATGCCACAAACATAGATGAAAATTAAAGTTATCCGTCAATCAAAAGGATGATTTTAGATGGTTCAAATTGCTGATATTTTAACTTCAAAAAAACTGACTGCCCCATTTAATCCATCAATTTCATCAGCAGGTACGAATACAGTTGCGCGTTCATTTGTGCCCGCTGCTCGTTTGTAGAAGCGCCGGCATGCCCTCCTTCCGTATTTTCGAAATAGTAGATTTTATAACCCAGATCATTCATTTTGGTCACCATTTTTCGTGCATGGCCCGGGTGAACACGATCGTCGCGGGTTGAAGTGTAAAAATAAACCTCCGGGTAATTCATGCCTTCTTTCAAATTGTGGTAAGGCGAATATTTACGAATATATGCCCACTCTTCAGGAATGTCAGGATTTCCGTATTCGGCCATCCAGCTTGCGCCGGCCAAAAGTTTGTTGTAGCGTTGCATGTCGAGTAGCGGAACTGCACAAACCACAGCGTTGAACAAATCAGGGCGCTGTGTAAATGCCACACCAACAAGCAGGCCGCCGTTGCTGCCGCCATAAATGCCAAGTTTTTTTGGCGAGGTAATTTTTTTGTCAATGAGGTCTTCCGCCACGGCATAAAAATCATCGAATACCAGTTGCCGGTTTTCTTTTAGCCCGGCCTGGTGCCACTTTGGACCGAATTCGCCCCCGCCACGTATGTTTGCCAAAACATAAACGCCGCCTTTTTCAAGCCACGAAACGCCAGTAACCGCTGAATAGCGTGGAAGTTCTGGTACTTCAAAACCGCCATAGGCATAAAGTAATGTAGGATTATTCCCGTCAAATTCCATAGATTTGTAATCGGGATATAGCCCGTTTGCCCCTTTAAAAACCCATTTTTCACCATCCTTTTCTGAAAGTTCATCGATGTTCAGTAAAATTTCCCAGTCGGGATTTCCACTCAGGTAATTTTTCAATTCTGCCCTTCGCCAAATTCCACGCTGGTATTGCAGGTCTTGCCAGAAATTGTAAACATATTCACCCCGGATGGCAGGTTCGGCAATCCTGTCGGTCGAATTCAGTATTTCCAGGTTTTTTTCATAAAGATTCTCATAATCCGGCTGCGAAGAAAGTACATCCAGCGATTTTTCATTCCAGGTTTCTACCCATTCCAGAGCCTTCTTATTTTCTACTTCCTCAAGCCAAAGGTGAGGATCCGGATTTTGTGCAAATGTTAATTTTGTTGCCATAGCAAAAATGAAAAGTAAGTGTAAATGTCTCATTGTTTTTGGTTTTTTGGTTTTTTACAATTGTTTTAAATAAACAGTAAAGTCAATGTAGTTGCGAAAATAGTGCTTCTTTTGTATTTTTTTTATGACATGCATTTAAAATGATGTATGAAATATCTATTTTCGTAAATGAAAATGAACCTGAATTATAATCCGGTTATTTTTTAATATGAAATCAAAAATAATTAGGGTATTTTTCGGGCTTAATGCATTAAAATGGTAACATTATTCTTATTCTTTGTTTTAGCTATTGTTATATCTTTTTTTTGTTCCATGTGGGAGGCTGTTATTTTAAGTATAACACCATCTTACATCAGCCGCATGCAAAACGAAAAACCTGTAATCGGACACATGCTGAACAGGATGAAGGATGATATTGACAAGCCGCTTTCAGCTATACTAACTTTGAATACAATTGCCCACACTGTTGGTGCACTCGGCGTGGGTGTGCAGGCCGGAAAACTTTTCGGTACAACACAACTTCAGGTTTTATCCATTCATATAACTTTTGAGTCGTTAATTGCCGGCGCCATGACTCTTGCCATTTTGGTTTTATCAGAAATAATTCCCAAAACCCTTGGGGCAAATTTTTGGAAAACATTAACACCGTTTACCGTTCGTTCGCTGCGGATTTTGATGTTTATTTTGGCTCCGTTTGTTTGGATGAGCAAGGGAATTACGCGAATGGTAAAAACTGAAAAAGGACGAAGTGTGCTTAGCCGGGCCGATTTTGCCGCCATGGCCGACGCCGGATTAAAAAGTGGCGCACTCGACCGGGAAGAAAAGTCGATTATTCAAAACCTCCTGCGGCTTGAAAACCTGAAAGTGCGCGACATCATGACACCGCGTTCAGTTATCATGATGGTGGACGAGGAGGAAACCATGAATGAAATTTATGATGAAATAAATCCAATGGTGTTTTCGCGCATTCCGGTTTACCACGAACATCCTGATAATATTACCGGTGTTATTCTGAAAGATAATATTCTGGAAAACCTGGCACAGGATAAACATTCTGTGAAAGCAGCAGAGATTAAACGCGATATTTTGTTTGTTGAGGATAATTTTACCGTGGCAAAACTGATGGACTCCCTTATTTTAAATCGCCAACACCTGGCTATTGTTGCCGACGAATTTGGGAGCGTGGTTGGTTTGGTTACCATGGAAGATTTGTTTGAAACACTGCTTGGGCTCGAAATTATGGATGAATCTGATAAAGTGGAAGATCTGCAAAAGCTAGCTCTCGAAAAGTGGAAAAAGAGGACCGACAAGCAGAGATTTAAGCCTGAATAACCGCATGAAATCCGTGCATATCTTTTTAAATTTTCTTTAAATCGCCATAGATTGAAACCCTTACCACTTCAATCCGCCTGAAATTTGTTATTTTTGAGAAAATTACAAAAGAAATCCAAAAATTTTAAAGGTATGAATATTAGTGCATTACAAAAAGAACGGGCGAAATATCAGCCAAAACTTCCCAAGTCGCTGAGAGGTGCGGTTAAGTTAACTGAAGGTGCTAAAACCGAATCGGTAGCCGATCAGAAAGAAATTGCGGAGTTATTTCCAAATACGTATGGAATGCCGCTGATTACCTTCAAGGAAGGTGACAAAGACAGCTCAAAAAAACCGGTAAATGTGGGTGTCATTCTTTCGGGCGGTCAGGCGCCGGGAGGTCACAATGTGATTTCAGGTATTTTTGACGGCATTAAAAAAATCAATCCCAAAAGCAAACTGTATGGTTTTCTGGGAGGTCCGGGAGGTCTTGTCGATCATAAGTATATGGAACTAACTGCCGAGATAATTGATGAATACCGGAATACCGGAGGATTCGACATAATTGGCTCCGGGCGCACAAAGCTCGAAGAGGAATGGCAGTTTGACAAAGGCCTTGAAATGGCAAGGGATTTGAACCTGAATGCACTGGTTATTATTGGCGGCGACGATTCCAATACCAATGCCTGTGTGCTTGCCGAATATTATTTACAGAAAAAAGCAGGTTTGCAGGTTATTGGCTGCCCGAAAACCATCGACGGCGACCTGAAAAACGAAATGATTGAAGCTTCTTTTGGTTTCGATACGGCCACCAAGGTTTATTCCGAGCTGATTGGCAACATTCAGCGCGATGCCAACTCAGCTAAAAAATACTGGCATTTTATTAAACTGATGGGGCGATCGGCTTCGCATATCAGTCTTGAATGTGCCTTAAAAACCCAGCCCAACATTACCCTTATTTCCGAAGAAGTAGCTGAAAAACAACAAACGCTTGGCGATATTGTGGATTATATGACCTGTATTGTTGCGCAACGTGCCGAAGACGGGAAAAACTTTGGTGTGGCGCTTATTCCCGAGGGTCTGATTGAGTTTATTCCGGAAATGAAAATATTGATTTCGGAACTGAACGACCTGCTGGCAGAAGGAACTGAAACCGAAAAAGAGTTTAAAATGCTCAAGAAAATTCACAGAATCAATTGGGTGGCTTCACAACTAACCAAAGAATCGGCCAAAGTTCTCAAGTCGCTGCCGCAGGGCATTGCCACACAGCTCACTCTCGACCGCGATCCACATGGAAACGTACAGGTATCGCTCATCGATACTGAAAAACTGTTGGGCGAAATGGTAACCGAAAAACTGGCTGCCATGAAAAAAGCTGAAAAATTTGCAGGCAAATTCAGTACACAATACCATTTTTTTGGTTATGAAGGACGCTGTGCCGCACCCTCGAATTTCGATGCCGATTACTGCTATTCTCTGGGATACACGACATCGGTATTGGTGTCCGAAGGAAAAACCGGGTACATGGCATCGGTGAGAAACCTTACTGCACCGGCCGAAAAATGGATTGCCGGCGGTGTTCCTATTACTATGATGATGAACATGGAAAGAAGACAAGGACACATGAAACCGGTGATTCAAAAGGCCCTGGTTGAACTGGATGGAGCACCCTTCAAATACTTCGTCTCCAAACGAGGTGAATGGGCGCTGGAAACAAGCTATGTTTATCCCGGACCAATCCAGTATTTTGGCCCCACAGAGGTTTGCGACCAGCCCACAGAAACATTGAAGTTTGAAAGGGCATAAAACTATAAATTCATTCAGAGTTAATTATACAAAAAGCCCTTCCGCAAACCGGAAGGGCTTTTTGTATAGTTGCCTGCTTAAAATTTCTTTTTAGAAAATAAAACGGATGGAGAGAGCTACTTCATCGGCCCAGGGATAAAAATCACCAATTAAATCTATTGAAGGTTTCCAGTCTAAACTGATATTAAATGGAATATCAATAACATTATATTCAATTCCTATAATCCCATCTAGTCCAATTGCAGAATACCTATTTCCATCAAGAGCACGTTTGTTATCATCTCCATAGGAACCAAAATGACCACCAAACCCATAATACCAATTTAGTCTGGGTGTGTTAAACGCCTGTGCATGAATCTCATATAATCCTGTCACCCCATATCCATGCCACTTCCAGTGTGAAGTTAAAATACCTTCAATAGCCTTATTGCTGCTTATGAAATGCTTTACAGTTAGTCCATTTCTGATACCGCCCCGCACACCAATTCCGGTGTTGTAATCCTGGGCGTTAACTGTTACTGCAGTTGAGATAACCAGTGTTAATACAAAAATTAATTTTTTCATTTTTTTCTGTTTTTATCAAAATTAATATCAAATACAACGTAAAAGTAAGTTTTAAGTTGTCGGATTTTATTTCGAAATAGAAACAAATTCCTTTTTTAACATTTGACTTGCTTTTTCAATATATTGATTATTAGTTAATTAAAATTAATTGTTTAAGTTATGCGGGTTTGAAAATTTAAGATTTGTTTAACATTTTAAACTATTGGTTAAAAACATAACCAATAATATTGGCACCCATTTTTAATGCTTTTTCCCGAAGTTCCGGCGGATTATTGTGAACGGCTGCATCTTCCCATCCATCACTTATATCTGATTCGTAGGTGTAAAGGCAAACCATCCGGTCTTCAATAAATATTCCGAAGGCCTGAGGCGGTTTGTTATCATGTTCGTGTATTTTGGGCAAACCTTCGTTAAAGGTATATTTTTGGTGAAAAATTGAGTGGGAGGGAGGCAACTCAACCAATTCGTTGTTAGGGAATACTTTTCTTATTTCGCGCCTGAAGTATTCATCTATTCCAAAATTGTCGTCAACGTGCAGGAAACCCCCGGCTTCGAGGTAATTCCGTAAATTAAAAGCTTCGTTTTCAGAAAACACAATGTTTCCATGGCCGGTCATGTGTACAAACGGAAAATTGAAAATTTCGGGACTGCCAACTTCTACTGTGGAAGGCTCCGGGTGAATGTTGGTTTTTAAATTTTGATTGCAGTAAGCAATCAGGTTGGGAAGAGCAGTCGGGTCAGCATACCAGTCGCCTCCGCCACCATATTTAACCAGGCCAATTCTAACCGGCTGAGCTATACTGTTGATAGTTGCCGGGAAAAGGAGTATTAAAATGAAAAGTATTTTCATGTTTAAAAATTTTTCGAAAATTACAATTCCCTTCTGAAATGAAAAAACAAAAAGGCAAATTTGAAGTCATTCGTTAACAAGATTAACAATATGGCAGGCCACAACTCCGGCTGTTTCGGTTCGAAGTCGTGATTGTCCGAGCGAAATTTCCCTGAATCCGTTTGTTTTAGCTTTTTCAACTTCTTCCGGACTAAAATCTCCTTCGGGCCCAATCAAAATTAAAACATTTTTTTCTGTTTTAATTTCGTTTTTTAGATGTGGTTTATCCCCGTCGTTACAATGAGCAATATATTTTCGCGATACCTCATTAAAAGTTATGAATTTATTAAACGGAATCATTGGATTTAATTTTGGCAGATAAGCTTTTACCGACTGTTTCATGGCCGAAACAAGGATTTTTTCCAATCTGTCGGGTTTAATATTTTTTCGCTCGCTGTGTTCGCACAATAATGGCGTAATTTCATCAATTCCAATTTCAGTGGCTTTTTCCAGGAACCATTCAAAACGGTCGATATTTTTAGTGGGCGCAATGGCCATGTGCAGTTTAAACCGGCGTTTCCCAAATTCTTTATGAGATTTCAGTATTGAAAGTTTGCATTTTTTGGGATGAGATTCGGTAATTTTGGCTGTATAAAAACCACCGGCTCCATCCACAACCTGCACTTTGTTGCCGGCACTCAACCTTAAAACCTTTACTGCATGTTTCGATTCGGTTTCATCCAAAATAATTTCTTTGCCTTTGATTTCCTGAGTATAAAAAAGCTGCATAGCCTCTAATTTTTAACTTTCTGCAAATGTAGTTCTCCTTCGGCATAATTACAAAATCACATTTTTTCTTACAATTTTTGGGAAATACTTTCCCAGGTATTGTGTCTAAATAACACAAATTCGCTTTTGCAGCTATTTTATTTCAAATTTTTAATAAAAAAAATATAAACTTTTGTAATTTTCAGGCGATTTTATCTTTATAAAGATTTTAAATTTCATAAAACATTGATTTAATTTTTACCAATAATATTTTAATATGGAAACAAAAAGAGAATTTCTGAAAAAACTAGGATTGCTTACCGTGGGAGGCATGTTGGGGGGGACATTAAAAACAGCACAGGCTTCAACGGCAAAGAGCAACCTTTTTCCACCGAAAAAAAGCATCGGTTTGCAGTTGTATTCCCTGGGCAGGGAACTCACCGAAGATGTTCCCGGCGGGTTGAAAAAAGTGGCCCGGATTGGTTATGCAACCGCTGAGGCAGCCGGGTACCGGGAAAGGAAAATGTACAATTACGAAATTACTGAGTTTAGAAAACTGGCTGAAGATGCAGGATTGAAAGTAAGCGGGTCGCATGTAAACCCGCCGGTTCGGAAATACACCAAAGAAAATGCCGGCGAAATTGCCGATTTCTGGAAAACAACAGTTGAAGACCATGCAAAACTGGGGGTAATTTCTCTGGTACAACCAGGAATGCCGACCATTGAGTCGCACGATGATGCTGCCATGGTTTGTGAAGTATTCAACAAAGCTGGAGAAATTGCCAAAGCTGCCGGTATTAAATGGGGCTACCACAATCACAGTGGCGAATTCAAACGCGTTGTCAAGGAAGAAGACAAAGAAAAACAGCGGAATCCGTGGATGCCTGTTGGCGATGTAATTTACGATTTACTGCTTGAAGGTACTGATCCATCATTGGTTTTCTTTGAAATGGATGTTTACTGGACAGTGATGGGCCAAAACGACCCTTTGGAATATTTCGAAAAATTTGCCGGACGTTTCCCCATTCTGCATATAAAGGACCGTTCTGTTTTGGGAAAGTCGGGCATGATGAATTTTGAAAATATTTTCAACAAGGCTTATGAAATAGGACTGGATGAATTTTATGTTGAGCTGGAAAATATCCGCGAAAACATTACACAGTTTGAAGGAGTAAAACAGTGTTTCGATTACCTGAATAATGCTACGTTTGTGAAGTAATGTTTTTTATGATTAAAGATGAAGCTGCCAGAGATTCCATTCCGGGCAGCTTTTTCTTTTGCTTCCACTGGCCTTAACCTAAAACCACTTTTACATTGCAAATTGCATTTTGCTGCACCGGAATTGTATTTCCGTTAACCTTTTCTCCGTCAATCCACAACTCTTTCACACTTTTTGAAATATGATTCGGATTTTGCACTTCGATTTGATAGGTGGTTCCCCTGAATTTGCGTTGAACGACAAAACCCTCCCAGTTATTTGGAATACATGGATTTACAACTAATCCGTCGTAATCGGGCTGAATACCGAGAATATGTTGCGAAACGGCAAAAAAGTTCCAGGCTGCTGTTCCTGTCAGCCACGAGTTTTTGGCCTCGCCGGGCTTCCATGCATCTTTTCCTGCAATCATTTGTGCATAAACATATGGTTCGGTGCGGTGTAAATCACTTATTTCTTCCAGGTACGACGGACAAATTTTGCTGTAATATTCAAACGCACGATCAGCGTTTCCGGCCAATGTTTCACCAATCATAATCCACGGGTTGTTGTGGCAGAAAATGCCGGCGTTTTCCTTATATCCCTCAGGGTAGCTGGTAATTTCGCCTTTGCTTAAATCGTATTCGGTGTAGGCCGGATTGTTTAGCACAATGCCGTATTCACAGTCGAGGTATTTTTTTACCGAGTTGAGTGCTTGCTGAGGCCAACCCTTTTCTTTACCAATACCAGCCATAGTGCAAAACCCGTTCGATTCAATAAAAATTTTACCTTCTTCGTTTTCGTGGCTGCCTATTTTTTTTCCAAAGAAATCATACGCCCGAAGGAACCATTCACCGTCCCAACCGTATTTGGCAATGGCATCTTTCATTTTTTCCACTTCGGCCAAAACTGCACCTGCTTCACCGGTTTTTTCCAGGCGGTTTAACAAATCTGCGTAATCGTTCCCGTAAAGCACAAACATGCCGCCAATCATTACCGATTCGGCCACTCCGCCCGATTGGTTTTCAGTGGTTTGAAACGATTCGTCAGGATTGGTTGAAAAGCAGTTCAGGTTGAGGCAGTCGTTCCAGTCGGCACGGCCAATGAGCGGCAGGCCATGAGGCCCTAAATTATTTACCGTATGCAAAAGCGAACGGTTCAGGTGGTCGAGCAGGGGTTGTGCATTGGTTTCGTCGTTGTTGTAAGGAACCATTTCATCCAGAATGGAAAAATCGCCTGTTTCTTTGATATACTGCGTTGTGGAAAGAATCAGCCAAAGCGGATCGTCGTTGAAGTTGCCGCCAATATCGGCATTGCCTTTTTTTGTGAGGGGCTGGTACTGATGCCAGGCGCCGCCGTCTTCCAGTTGGGTGGCAGCCAGATCGAGAATACGTTCGCGTGCTTTTTCAGGAATAAGGTGTACAAAACCAATCAAATCCTGGTTGGAATCGCGAAAGCCCATGCCACGCCCAATGCCCGATTCGAAATAGGAAGCCGACCGCGACATGTTAAACGTGACCATGTTCTGGTACTGGTTCCAGATGTTTACCATGCGGTCGAGTCGTTCGTCGTGGCTTTTTACCTGGTAGTTCGATAACAGACCTGTCCAGTAGTCCTTTAGTTTTTGGAGTTCTGCTTCTACGGTATCAGAAACAGAAAATTTCTGAATCAGCGCTTTGGCTTTGGTTTTATTGATGACTTTTTTCGATTCCCATTTTTCATCTTCTTTATTTTCAATGTAACCC
>JAHYIT010000275.1 GCA_019429205.1 Mariniphaga sp.
GAAACGTATAAAAAATTGTGCATATCAACCCTGCAATCCGGCAAAACGCTGTGAATGGGAAAATTATGCCCTTTCCTCTAATAAAATATCATGGATTAGAATTTTTTGCTAATTTAGGAATTGCTGAAGAAAAAACAGTTTGCTGAGTTTAAAAAACTTTCAAGTTCATTAAAGAATGAAATAATTGACAAAATGCATCGGTACAACAAAATACGTCACGACCCGGCAGTAAGCGAAAAGAAAAAATTAGAGAAGAACTATTTGAAGGTGATCACGAATGGATGTTTATAGATTAATACGATAAGCCGGTTTATTTCCAATCTTTGGGATAAACAACATCTGAATGAAAACCTTTCGGTAGTGGGTAAAAAGGTGGAATTGCTGCCGGGTTGATTTGTCAGCCGTTTCAAGCGGTTTCTTATGCCATAAATAACGAATAATAACTTTAAATCCTGGTTGTGGGCACTGCAAAATCCAAATATCTCAGCCGTAATTTCCAATCTCCGGGATGAACAACTTATATTATAGATGATAAATGCCAATTGCTTTGAAATTATCACTATAGCTCCGAAAACGATTTATATTGGAAAACTAAATATATTAAAGCAAATTAGTATTGGATTATTAAATACAAATAGTTAAATTTACCCTGTAAAACTAAAAAAAATATGAAGAGATATATTTATTCCAAATTAACAGACTGGGTAAAAATGAAAAGGCGCAAACCATTATTATTGCGCGGCGCAAGGCAGGTTGGCAAAACCTGGCTGGTTGAAAAACTTGCCAACGAAAATTTTGAATCCTTTCTGAAAGTTGACTTCGAGGAGAAACATGAATTAATAACTTTATTTGAGGGAGACTTAAATCCTCAAAAGATATGTTCTGAACTGGAATTGAGAACCGGCATCGATATCAAATCCGGTAAAACAATCCTTTTTTTTGATGAAATTCAGGCTTGTCCGCGGGCGATTATGGCCCTTCGCTATTTTTATGAAAAAATGCCTGATTTACATGTTATTGCTGCGGGGTCACTTTTAGAATTTGCTTTTAGTGAAATATCATTTCCTGTTGGGCGCATTCAATCGATGGAAGTTCATCCGATGAATTTTTCGGAATTTTTACTGGCATTAAATTATACCAAAGCTGCCGAAATTTGCAATAATCGAATTTCCGGGGTTTCGGATTCCACGCATGAGTTTCTGCTGGAACAACTTCGGATTTATTGGTTGGTTGGCGGAATGCCTGAGTGTGTAAAAGTGTATAAAGACACAAAATTACTGAAACAAGCTGCTGAAGTGCAAGATGAAATTTCTGAAACTTACCGTTTGGATTTCAATAAGTATAAACCAAAAACCGATATCAATTGTCTGAATGCCGTTTTTTCAACCATTGCAGCCAGTGTTGGAAAACAAATAAAATATACCGGGTTGGCAGTTGATTTTACTATCCCTACCATTAAAAAAGCTTACGAAAGTTTACTACAGGCACGAATTGCAAAAAAAATAAAAGCCTTGAGCAATATCGGGATACCATTGGAAGTTTATGCTTCCGACAAAAAATTCAAAAACCTTTTCCTTGATATTGGTTTAATGAACCGGGTGATGGGAATTGATTACAATGAAGCCTTAGACCATAAAAATTTACTGGCAATTTACAGAGGGCAGCTTGCTGAACAATTCGTCGGGCAGGAATTTGCAACACAAACCGATAATCAACTTCATTACTGGGCAAGGGATGCAAAAAACAGCAATGCAGAAGTTGATTATTTACTAATGATTGACGGAACCGTTTATCCGGTGGAAGTAAAAGAAGGGCCATCCGGGAAACTCCGCAGTCTGCATATTTACCGGGAAACCTATAAGCCTTCCTGGTCTGTTGTATTTCATGCCGGACAAGCAGGTGTGCTTCAAGACGAGAAGATTGTATTCCTTCCGTTGTATTTTGCAGGCGCTTTTGCTCATTTTGGAATCGATGATAAATTGGAACTGTTTGACAATATAAGTTTGTACTAATTTAACAAATTGCCACAGATTCACAGAATTAATTAATTGAATCTTTCCTAATCTGTGAATCTGTGGCAAAATTTTCCTTTTTAAAATTACCAGCCATTTCCATACAGGGATGACTTCATTTCCTGTTTTATATCCAAAACAAAAATGGCACATTTTTATTCTATACAAAAAACAAATTAATAAGAACCGGCATATCTTCGTCGGTAGCTATTCCCGTTCAGGTAAAGGACGAATTTCGCGCTTTACAATACGGTTCAGGACATTCCAATTATTTCACCGGCGCTTTAGCCCGGTGGGGCGGTATGGTGGCCCATGTATTCGCTTTAGCGTTTAAAGACTTAATGGCTGAAGCCTTTGATTTTCGGTGACACTGATCACCGGGCTGAAGCCGCAGTGTAAAACAGTCCGTTTTCAAATGATTTTTTAAGCCATAAATAATGCATCCATAGTCAGACTGTTTTGCACCAGGGAAGAATAGCTGTTGGCTTTCAGTCCATACGTTGTAATCATG
>JAHYIT010000086.1 GCA_019429205.1 Mariniphaga sp.
GGAATGCCTGAAATACTGGCCTGGAATTACGCTCCATCCAATGTACCCTATGAAACCGAATTTACCGATACCCGGGCCTGGATTGGGGCGTTCGATCTGGAAATGAACTACCTGTTTCCGCCCATTCCCATGCCCGAAGGATATGGTTATGTTTATACTTCCCCTACCACTTTTTCCGACAGTTTGTTTTTTGCCATCTACTCCAACCGCTCGTCAGACACCATTCCCAACCGGATATTTTTGCTGGATTATCACGGAAACATTCTGAATGAGAAACCGGTTTTTCAGGACGATCCAACACTTTACTCCCAGAAGCTGGGCATAATTGATAACAAAAACTACCTGCTCATCAACAACATCGGCCAGTTTGAGCTTACTGCCGAACTGGATAATCTTCCGCAGCAAAAAATGCAACGGCAAAAAAACTACAATCCATATTTTCATTTAAAATCATGGCCGGTTGATGTGAACGGGAATGGTACAGAGGAACTGGTGTATTACCATGTAAACACTTCTGAAATTGAAATTGTAAATGAGAAGTATAAACAGCTTGCCGGCTTCCGGCTGCCTTTCGACCGGCTTCGGATAACCAACATTTACCCCTACCTGGTGAACGGAAAAACCGACCGGTTGATGGTAGTGACCGACTCAGGTTATTTCTTTATGCAATACACCGAAAATCCTTTTTACTGGGCGAAATACCTGGTTTGGCTGGCTATATTTTTCACTGCCTGGGGTTTTACCTGGCTGGTTCAGTTTTTCCAGCGGCGGCGTATGGAACAAAAATGGAAAACCGAAAAACAACTTACCGAACTTCAGTTTAACACCATCCGAAACCAGTTGAATCCGCACTTTATTTTTAATGCGCTCAGCTCGGTGGGTTACCTGATTGAAAACGGGAAAAAGGAGGAGGCTTATGATTATTTGTCTATAAACTCGCGCCTGATACGCAAGGTGCTGGAAGATGCGGAAATTACCACCCGGCCTTTGGAAGAAGAACTGCACTTTGTAAGAGATTACCTGTCGGTTCAGGAATTCCGGTTCGGGGGAAAATTTGTAACGCAGATAAATATCGGTGAGAACGTGGACCTGAAACTGGCCGTTCCCAAAATGGTGTTGCACACCTACGTGGAAAATGCGGTGAAACACGCTTTCAACGAAATGGAATCGGGTGGCAGGCTGGAAATTGGAATCCATTCTTTTTCGAAAGGAGTGGAACTGGTTGTAAGGGACAATGGTAAATGGAAAACACCTTCCAAAAATTCATCGGAATCAACCGGGAAAGGCATAAAAATAATGGAAAGCTACTACCGGATATTTGAAAAACAGCACCAGTGCAAAATTCAGACGGTTTTCACCGATTTGCAAAAAACAAATCCTTCGCTTTCAGGCACTGAGGTTTCCATTCGAATGGAATATTAATTGAACAAATTTGAAAATCCTTTTAAAACCCCAGCCCAACATGCACGCCCACAGAAAAGTGGGTTTCTTCCTTGTCGGATCCGAAGCCGGCCATGGGGCCAATATGGAATTTGCCAACAATAAATTCGTAAACCGCTTCGGCGTGGAATGCAGGCTTTCGTTCCGTTTCTCCTTCATGTTCACTGAAAATAATACCTGGCCCTACGTTGAATGACAAGTGCTTCAACGGATGGTAATTAATCAGCAAATTGACTCCTTTGTGTTTGTGTTCGTCAAAAATGGCTTCATAACCCAGTCCCAGTCCCCAGCGGCTTTGGTGCCCTAACTGGCGAATAAAATGCAAGTGAGCACCGGGTGCAAAACCTGATTCTCCTTTTAAATATGCACCCGTTCCGCCCACACCAATATGGTATTTATGCAAATCAGGGTGCTCATGTTCATGTTGATTCTGGTAATCCTGCGCTGAAACAAAAAATGAAAACAGCAGAAAAATGCTGAATAATATTATACGTGTCATAATTTGAAATAGATCAATTATCCTGTTTCAAAATAAACTATTGATTTTGAAACAGAATTTGTTTGTTTTTTAAAGGAAAGCCGAGTGATGATACGGAGAAAAATTAATCAGGATAATACCCCCGGATAATTCCCCTTTTGGAATCTTTGACGAAGAGCAACACTTCATCGCGTTCCTGGGTGGCAGGCATTTCGGCTTCGATGATTTCCACCGCCTGAGCGGTATTCAGCCCTTTTTGATATATGTAGCGGTAAATGTCCTGAATCTCCCTGATTTTTTCATTGGAATAATTCCTGCGCCGCAGCCCAATGGAGTTGATTCCCACATAGGAAAGCGGTTCGCGGCCAGCCTTAATAAAAGGCGGTACATCTTTGCGTACAAGCGATCCCCCTGCAATCATTACATGCGAACCGATGCGGCAAAACTGGTGAATTCCGGTCATTCCCGAAATAATGGCCCAGTCATCAACAATCACTTCTCCGGCCAGTTGAGTGTTGTTTCCCAAAATAACGGCGTTCCCAACCTTGCAGTCGTGGGCAATGTGTACATAAGCCATAATCAGGTTGTTATTGCCCACCACCGTTTTTCCTTTTGAGGCTGTGCCCCGGTTAACTGTTACATATTCGCGTAAAGTGTTATTATCGCCAATTTCAACGGTTGTGTATTCGCCCCTGAATTTTAGATCCTGCGGAATGGCGCCAATAACTGCTCCGGGAAATATTTTGCAGTTTTTACCAATTCGGGTACCTGCCAGTATGGTTACACTGGAACCGATATGGGTTCCTTCACCAATTACAACATCCCGGTCGATAGATACAAAAGGTTCTATTACAACATTTTCTGCAACTTTTGCATCTGGATGGACATAAGCCAGTGGTTGTTTCATAATCTATATTGAATCTGGATTAATTTTCTGTTTGTTTTACAATTTGAGCCATAAATTCGCCTTCAGCAACAATTTTACTGCCCACGTATGCAACCCCCTTCATGGTGGCAATACCTCGTCTGATAGGAGAAGTTAATGTAATCTTAAAAATAAGTGTATCGCCGGGAATCACCTTTTTGCGGAACTTTACATTGTCCACCCTGATGAAATAGGTCGAATATTTTCCTTCGAGTTGGCAAAGTACAAGCAAACCGCCTGTTTGAGCCATAGCTTCAATAAGGAATACACCGGGCATAACAGGTTCATCAGGGAAATGTCCCTGAAAAAAAGGTTCGTTATGTGTAACGTTTTTTATTCCAATTACTTCCGAGTCGGTAAAGGATAAAATTTTATCCACCATCAGAAACGGATAGCGGTGAGGTAAATATTCTTTAATCTGAATGGTATCAAGCAAGGGTATGGCATCCGGATCATATTCCGGTGGACCGGTCTGGATTTTTCTCCAGGCATCTTTCAGCGCCAGGGCAAAAATGGTATTGGGTCTGTGTCCTGGTTTCGAGGCGATAATCCGGCCTTTAATGTGTTTACCGCAAAGTGCCAAATCCCCAATTACATCGAGCAGTTTGTGTCGTGCACACTCGTTGTCAAAATGCAACTCAAGGTTGTTTAAAATTCCCTGTGGTTTCACTTCCACGCGGTCGTGGTGGAACAATTCGGCCAGGCGGTCGAGTTCATCCTGGCTCACCTCTTTGTCAATAATAACAATGGCATTATTTAATTCGCCACCTTTTATCAGGTTGTTATTCAGTAAAAATTCCAGTTCATGTAAAAACACAAAAGTCCGGCAATTTGCTATTTCGGTTTTAAAATCGCTAATAGATTCAAGAGTGGCATACTGGTTGTTTAGCACCCTTGATTTAAATGAAATGGTAAGGTTTAAACGGTAATCGTCATCAGGGAGAGCAACAATATGTGAATCTGATATTTCGTCGTAAATTTCTATTTTTTCACTGATTTCAAAATATTCCCGCCCGGCATCCTGCTCAACCACACCTGCTTTTTCTATGGCTTCCACAAAGTAACGCGAACTGCCATCCATAATTGGGGCCTCTTCATTGTTCACTTCAATCAGCACATTGTCGAGATCCATCCCAATAAGAGCGGCAAGTGCATGTTCAATGGTTCCTATGCGTGCACCATCTTTTTCAAGCAATGTTCCCCTCGATGTATCTATAACCAGATCAACATCGGCGTCTATAATGGGTTGGTTTTCTAAATCGACGCGCTTGAATTTAAACCCATGGTCTTCGGGTGCCGGCAAAAAATTCATAGTCACATTTACGCCTGTGTGCAACCCTTTGCCTTCAATTTTAAATGAATTAGCTAATGTTTTTTGTTTTACCACCTTTCCTGAAATTTACTTTGAACCGGCATTTTTTGCCAGTTTCAAGGATTCAACATCTTTTTGAAGCTGTATTAGTTCTTCGCGGAGCTTAGGCAAGTTCCTGATAATGGTATAAGTTTTAATAGCTTCTCTGTAATTTACTGCCGGCGACGACAGTACAATTTCGTTATCTTTAATTGATTTGCTAACACCCGATTGTGCGCCAATCTGAACATTGTTACCAATGGTGAGGTGACCGGCAAGTCCCACCTGTCCGGCAAATTTGCAGTTTTTCCCTACTTTGGTAGTTCCTGCCATACCGGTTTGACCGGCAATTACAGTGTTTTCTCCAATTTCGCAGTTATGGGCAATCTGCACCAGGTTGTCAATTTTTGCTCCTTTACGGATAATGGTGGACCCAAAAGTTCCACAGTCAATAGCCGTGTTGGCGCCAATTTCCACATTATCTTCCAAAATTACATTCCCGATTTGAGGAATTTTTTTGTAGGTGCCGTCTTCTTGCGGGGCAAATCCAAACCCGTCGGAACCAATTACAGTTCCTGAGTGTAAAATGCAATCGTTCCCAATTACAGAATCGTCATATACTTTAACGCCTGCATAGAAAATACAATTCTCGCCCACACTAACGTTATCGCCAATAAATACCTGTGGAAAAATTTTTGAGCCCTTACCAACTTTTACATTTCTGCCGATGCTGGCAAATGCACCAATATAAACATCAGTTTCAATGGTTGCGGTTTCGTGGATAGAAACAGGCGACTCAATTCCCTTGCGGGTATTCTGTTTTGCCTGCATGTATAAATCAAGTAACGAGGCAAAAGCCTGATAGGCATCGTCAACTTTAATTAACGTAGCCTTTACTTCAGATTTGGGCTTAAACGTACGGTTCACCAATACAATGGATGAACTTGTGTTGTAGATGTAATTTTCGTATTTCGGATTGGCCAGAAAAGAGAGTGTACCAGGTTGCCCCTCCTCAATTTTCGAAACGCCAGACACTTTAACATTGCCGTCTCCAACCACTTCTCCGTTCAGAAACGAAGCAATGTCTGTAGCTTTAAATTCCATTCATCATTTTTTTTGCGATGCAAATATAGGTTTAAACTAATTAATGTCCAATTCTTTTGGATAACAGGTGAAATATTTCTTTACGGTTTTGGTTAAAACCGAGAGGTTTATGTCTGAAGCTTTCCCCATATCTTTTACTTTCCCGTTTTTAAAAAGAATCTTAATATTTTCGGTATGCCGGTTGTATGCACTGTTGATAATTTCACCTGTCATGAGGAAGTAGGGAGATAAATTTTTATCATTTGTAATCTGATTGGTAATTTGATTTAACGTTTTTTCCATCCATTTTTTTGAAACCGGCCGTTCAGTGAGTTTTATCCTGAAAAGCTTCCTGTTAATAAGGTTTTGCGAAAGTTTTGAAAGTACATGGTCGGGATGTGATTGCCACTCTTTTACTGAAGATAAAATATCGTTGTCATCCAGCAATGCATACCAGTCGAGGACATTTTTTTCTTTTACCAGCATATTTTGAGAAAAATCATCGTGGGAAAAACGATTATCCAGAAAAATTTTCAAGGTGGGTGTAGTGAATAAAGTTTCACCCTGCGACCACAGTTCCCTTGCCCGTTTCAGTATATTAATAAGAAGGAATTCTGCTGATACAACCGTTTTGTGCAAATATACCTGCCAGTACATCAGCCGGCGGGCAATCAGAAATTTTTCAATGGAATAAATTCCTTTGTAATCAACGGCCAGTTGGTCGTTCCATACTGTTAACATTTTAATAATACGGTCAATGCCCACAATTCCTTCGGCCACGCCGGTAAAAAAGCTGTCGCGGCTCAGGTAATCCAGCCGGTCCATATCCAGTTGACTGGCAACCAACTGGTGCAAAAATTGCTTCTTGTAATGATTTTTAAAAATTTCGATGGCCAGTTCCAGCTTGCCGTTAAATTGCCGGTTTAATTCGTTCATCATCAGCAGCGAAATGGTTTCGTGCGGAATTTCCACCAACGTGTTTTCCAAAACATGCGAAAACGGCGCATGACCGATGTCGTGGAGCAAAATAGCCACCGTAACTGCATCGGCTTCTTCGTCTGAAATCTCATGGCCTTTCAGCCGCAGAACCGAAATGGCCTGCCGCATTAAATGGCTGGCTCCGAGCGCATGTTCAAACCGCGAATGGTTGGCCCCCGGGTACACCAGGAATGAAAGCCCAAGCTGTTTTATCCGCCGAAGCCTCTGCATGTAAGGATGTTCAATCAGATCGAATACCAGTTCCGACTGCAGATTGATGAACCCGAATACCGGGTCGTTAATTATTTTCTTCTTGTTAATAAAATAGTCAGTCACTTATTTTCTTTTATTCAAAGGCTAAAAATACAAAAGATTAATTAATTCTCTTTAAGGCATTTATCAACTACTTTATTTTTTGTATTTAAGTAAGAAATTACTATTTTTGCGCAGATTTTTCGGAATACCTGAAATAGGGGACCACAGGTTCCCTATTTTGTTACTGGCAAATATGGTAAACAAGGCGAAAATAGAGGAACTGGTAAAGGAAAAACTTGATGAAAAGGCTTTCCTTGTTGATGTGCAGGTAAGTGCATCAAATGTCATTAAAGTATTTGTTGACAGTTTCGACGGCCTTACCATTGACCAATGTGTGAAAATCAACCGGCATTTGGAAAACAGCCTCGACAGGGAAACAGAAGATTTTGAATTGCAGGTTTCTTCCCCAGGGTTGACAGAAAGCTTCAGGGTAAAAGAACAATACCTGAAAAATGCCGGACGGGAGGTGGAAATAGTAACAACCGACGGAACAAAGCGCTCAGGACTTTTAAAAGAAGTAAAACCTGAATTTGTTTTGCTTGAAACTTCTGCCCGGGAAAAGGTGGAGGGGCATAAAAAAAAGCAATTGGTTGTGAGAGAACATCAGATTGAATATAGCGACATTAAA
Source organism: Mariniphaga sp. (assembly GCA_019429205.1). Lineage (GTDB taxonomy): Bacteria > Bacteroidota > Bacteroidia > Bacteroidales > Prolixibacteraceae > Mariniphaga. The sequence continues at coordinate 7,199 of JAHYIT010000086.1, forward strand.
AGCGCAAAAGTTGTAGTTTCATTTAAATAAAAATTAGAGCGATGGAGAATATAAACCTTATCGATACTTTTTCCGAGTTCAAGGAACTGAAGAACATTGACCGGGTTACCATGATGAGTGTGCTCGAAGATGCTTTTCGGAGCGTGCTGATTAAACAGTACGGTTCCGACGAGAATTTCGATGTTATTATTAACATCGACAAAGGTGACTTTGAAATTTGGAGAAACCGTGAGGTGGTGGAAGACGATAAACTGGAAGACCCCAACCTGCAGATTTCCCTTTCTGAAGCCCAAAAAATAGATTCAGATTACGAAGTTGGTGAAGATGTGACGGATGAGGTAAAACTGATTGATTTTGGCCGCCGGGCCATTTTAAATCTTCGCCAGAATTTGGCCAGCAAAATTATGGAGCTGGAGAAAGACAATATTTACGGTAAATACAAGGATAAAATTGGCGACATCGTAACGGGCGAGGTTTACCAGGTTTGGAAGAAAGAGATTCTGATTCTGGATGATGAAGGCAACGAACTCATCCTTCCCAAACAGGAGCAAATTCCTTCTGACTATTTCAGGAAAGGCGACACTGTGCGCGCCATTGTTTTCAAAGTTGAACTGCGAAACAACAATCCGCTGATTATTTTATCGCGAACAGCACCAACGTTCCTCGAACGGCTGTTCGAACTCGAAATACCAGAAATTTTTGACGGCCTGATAACCATCAAAAAAATTGTACGCGTTCCGGGCGAACGCGCCAAAGTGGCTGTTGAATCTTATGACGAAAGAATCGACCCCGTTGGGGCATGTGTGGGTATGAAAGGTTCCCGCATTCACGGAATTGTGCGTGAGTTGCGAAATGAAAATATTGATGTAATTAATTTTTCTGCAAATACGCAATTGTACATTAAGCGCGCATTAAATCCGGCAAAAATCAACAACATCAAATTAAACGAAGCAGATAAAAGGGCGGAAGTATATCTGAAACCCGAGGAAGTTTCCCTGGCCATTGGTAAGGGCGGGCTCAACATCAGGCTGGCAAGCCAGCTTACCGGATACGAAATTGATGTGTACCGCGAAATGGAAGCAGACGACGATGATGTGAACCTGGATGAATTTGCCGATGAAATTGAAAGCTGGGTTATCGATGCACTTAAAGCCATTGGATGCGACACAGCCAAAAATGTACTGAACATTTCGCGTAATGATTTGATAAAACGCACAGATTTGGAAGAGGAAACCATTGACGATGTACTGAAAGTGTTAAAGGCTGAATTTGAATAACTAAAAATTAAACTTAATTTTAGAATACTCTTAAAGCTTTTGGCTAAACTTGCAGAGACTTTTAAAATGGGGTTAGGTAAAGAAAAAAAGATTATATGGCAGCAGGCAAGACAATAAGACTTAGTAAACTTGCAAGAGAATTCAATGTGGGAATTCACACTATTGTGGAATTTCTGCACAAAAAAGGTTTTGATTACGATACAAACCCGAATACGAAAGTCTCTGAAGATGCTTTGGCACTTTTGGAAAAAGAGTATAAAGTTGATTTGAACCTTAAAAAGGAATCAGAAAAAATAATTCTAAAAAGCCACAGGCCAAAACAAGAGGTTATTTCAATTGATGACAAACCTTTAGAAGAAGAAGAAGAAGATTTTAGCGAGGAAGAGGAAGATTTCGAAGAAGAAAAACCGAAAGTTAAACCCAAAAAAGCTCCTACCCCCGAAGTTAAAAAGAAGGAAGAGGAAACTCCTGTTGAAAAACCTAAACCTGAGGATAAAATTAAGGTAGTTGGTAAGGTCGATTTGGATAGTCTGAAAAAACCTGCAAAAAAAGCAGAAAAGCCAGTACCGGAAAAACAGGAAAAAGAACCGGAAAAAGAAAAGCCGCAAAAAGTTGAAAAAACGGAGAAACCTGCAGCCAAAAAAGAAAAAAAACCTGAACCGGTTAAGGCCGCTGAAGTAAAAGCAAAACCAGAAAAAGAACCGGAAAAAGAACTTGAAAAAGAACCGGAAAAAAAACCTGAAAAAACCAAAATAGAAAACATCGAAACAGAAATTCCAAAAGTGGAAGAACTCAAAGTGGTTGGCAGAATTGACCTTGATGCGCTCAACCAAAAAACACGGCCTGCGAAAAAATCGAGAAAAGAACGCGAAAAAGAACGAAAAGAACGCAGGCGGCCAAAAACGGCACCAGTTAAACCGGAAGAGCAAATTACCAAACAGAAAGAACAGATTTCAGAAGAAACGGTTAAAAAAGACGAAATTATCAGAGCAAGGTCTGGCAAACTTAACGGGCCAACTGTAGTTGGTAAAATCATTTTACCTGAGAAAAAAGCAGGCACTCAAAAAGATGCATCTGATTCAACCTTAAGAAAAAAACGCAGGAAAAGAATCAAAGAATCCGGGCGGATAAAATTTGAAGATAAACCCGGGGAAAAGGGAAGAGTAGAACAAAAATTACAGAAACCAACCGGAAAAAGGAAGAAAGTTCTGCTTAAAAAAGAGGTGGACGAAGGAGAAGTGCAAAAGCAGATTAAAGATACGCTGGCACGTCTAACCTCAAAAGGAAAATCAAAAGGTTCGAAACACCGTCGCGATAAAAGGGCTGCAGCCAGTGAAAGAGCGCTGGCAGACCAGGATAAACAAACCCAGGATAAAAAAATATTGAAGGCAACCGAGTTCGTTTCAGTTAACGAACTGGCCACTATGATGAATGTAAACGTAAATGAAATTATTTCATCATGTATGAGCCTTGGGCTATTTGTGTCCATCAACCAGCGGCTCGATGCTGAAACGCTTTCCATTGTGGCTGAAGAATTTGGATACAAAGTTGAATTTGTAAGTGCCGATCTTCAGGATTCTTTTGAAAAGACCGATGATGCCGAAGAGGATTTGGAACCTCGCCCGCCAATTGTAACCGTAATGGGCCACGTTGACCACGGAAAAACTTCACTGCTTGACTACATCAGGGACACCAACGTAATTGCGGGTGAAGCCGGTGGCATAACCCAGCATATTGGAGCGTATCATGTAAGCTTGAAAAACGGGCGTGAAATTACGTTTCTCGATACTCCGGGCCACGAAGCTTTTACTGCCATGCGTGCCCGCGGTGCACAGGTTACCGATATTGCCATTATTATTGTGGCTGCCGACGATAACGTGATGCCCCAAACAGTTGAGGCAATAAACCATGCCACAGCCGCAGGTGTACCCATTGTTTTTGCCATAAATAAAATTGACAAGCCCAACGCCAATGTTGAACGCGTTAAAGAAGAACTGGCCAATATGAACTTTTTGGTTGAAGACTGGGGTGGAAAATACCAGTCTCAGGATATTTCGGCCAAAGCAGGTACCGGCATTGAAGAACTACTTGAAAAGGTTTTGCTTGAGGCTGAACTACTTGAGCTAAAAGCCAATCCAAACAGAAGGGCAATTGGAACCATTATCGAATCAACACTGGACAGGGGACGCGGTTATGTGGCTACAGTTTTGGTTGAAACCGGAACATTGAAAGCCGGTGATATCGTATTGGCAGGCCAGTATTTCGGACACGTGAAAGCCATGTTTAACGAACGTAATCAGCGCATTGATTCCGCCGGACCTGCTGAGCCAGCCATCTTATTAGGTCTTGACGGCGCGCCACAGGCAGGTGATAAATTTAACGTGATGGAAACCGAACGCGACGCCCGTAACGTTGCCAATAAGCGGGAACAGCTTTCGCGGGAACAGGGTCTTCGCACTCAGAAACATATTACCCTCGATGAAATCGGACGCCGTATTGCCATTGGTAACTTCCAGGAACTGAACCTGATTATAAAAGGCGATGTGGATGGATCCATTGAAGCGCTTGCTGATTCGTTAATAAAACTTTCTACCGAAGAAATTCAGGTAAACATTAAGCATAAAGCCGTAGGTCAGATTTCAGAATCAGATATTCTGCTGGCCGCTGCTTCCGAAGCCATTGTTATCGGATTCCAGGTGAGGCCATCAATGAGTGCCCGCAAACTGGCTGAAAAAGAACAAATCGATATTCGTTTGTATTCCATTATTTATGACGCCATAAACGAAATAAAGGCGGCCATGGAAGGCATGCTTTCTCCCGATATTAAGGAAGAAATTACCGGAACTGCAGAAGTACTCGAAACATTTAAGGTAACCAAAGTAGGTACCGTAGCCGGTTGCATTGTGCGTGATGGCAAAATAAACCGGAATTCCAGAATCAGGGTTATCCGCGACGGTATTGTAATTTACACCGGAAACCTTGGCTCCCTGAAACGTTTTAAAGAAGATGTGAAAGAAGTGAAAAACGGATACGAATGCGGATTGAATATCGAAAATTTTAACGATATGAAAATAGGCGACCACGTTGAAGCATTCCATGAAGTTGAAGTGGCCAAACAGTTGTAGCAATCAAGTTATCAACAACCGGTATTTCATTATTAATCAGAAAATCCTGCTTTCAGGCTCACTTGTTTTCGTAGTTTTGGGGAAAACTCAGGAAAGATGAAACGTAACCTGATTATCGTTGTATTTGTTATTTTGGCGGTTGCCGCAGGATATTTTTATTTAACAGATAAATCAAATCCTTTTTTAAAAGACACCTCCATTTATAAGGCTGTCCCGGTATCGGCGCCTTTCTTTTTTGAATTGAATTCCATTCGAAATATTCCTTTCGATAATTCTTTTATTAACGAACTGGAAAAAGCAGGATTTGGCAATAACTGGTTCAGTTTTTTACATGAAGCTGATTCATTAATTATAGCTAAGGATGATTTACCAAAAAGTTTACGCAACAGTTCTTTCCTGCTGGTTTACGGAACCGCCGGGAGAAACGAACTGGTACCTCTGATAATCACAAATTCCGAATCGAATAACCGCGAAAATGCTTTGGCTAAATTCATTGAAACCGTTTACTCTCCAGCAAATTATAACTATTCTGCAAGGGATTACGGGAAACATCAGATAACAGAAATTACTGACAAAAAAAACAAAGAGATTCTCTTTTTTTCTTTTGCCAACGAATTATTGCTGGCAAGTCCCCGGGCAATTATTATTGAACAGGCCATCAGGCAACTTTCATCCAACGGAATTCAAAACAATCCGTATTTTCTGGAAGTGAACAGGAGTGCCATATCTCAAAACGTTTCCTTGTTCATAAATCACAATTGGATTAACAGCTTTTTTTCAGGAGTTTTGAACCGTAAAACCCTTGAAAAAACAGATGAATTTGGCGCCACCACCCGTTTTCAACATGCATCAAAAGCTGAAAAATTCAGGGAATTTGCGGCCTGGAGTGAATTTGGGTTTCAATTTAACGACAGGCAACTTGTACTAAACGGCACTTCTGCAGCCGACGATTCGCTCCATCATTTTTTGTCGGTTTTTGATAACCAGCAGCCGGTTCGTTCCAGGTCAGAGGATATTTTACCTTACAATACATCATTTTTTTGCAGTTTTTCCTTTTCTGATAAGAATTCATTTTTCGAAAACCTGGAAGAATTTTTCATGCATTCTCCGGCATATTACCACCGCGAAGAGCGGATGAAAAGATTCGACCGTGGTTTAAGGGCCAATGTGCGTAAAGTTTTTCAGGATATGGTAAAAGATGAAGTGATTGCGGCCACCACCACCATACCTGTTGATCCTTCAAATAAAACAACACTGTTCATTTTAAATACCCAGGGTCGATCTGCAACTGAAGAACAACTTCAGAATTTAATGGTTAATTACGCCACCCGCACCGAAACCGAATTCAGCAATTTGTATTCCGAGTTCACAGTTGAAAATGAAACTCAACTTCGCATTTACCGCTTTCCTTATCCCTCCTTTCCGGGTTTATGGATGGGCAGTCCTTTCGAATTGATCGATGCCAGATTTGTAACGATTTACGACAATTTTTTGGTTTTTTCAAACACTGAGCAGGGCTTACAGGAATATTTGCTAAATATGATCCGGGGTTCAACGCTTTCGCGTGATAACGGATATCAACGTTTCCGGCAAAGCAAAATGAACCGGACAAATATTCATGTTTTTGTGGATGTGAATAAAGCATTTAGCTTTCGAAATGAAATTTTTGCATCAGACCTTTTAAAAAAAATTGAAGAAAAAGAGGAAAGCCTTCGCCGGTTTGGAAGGATCAACTGGCAAATTCAGCGTAACAAAGATTCATATTTGAATTCGCTGGCCATTGAATTTCAGCCGGAGATGGATGAAAATGCACAAACAACGTGGCAAAGTCAAATCGGAAGTAATATTGCCACCAAACCCCTGCTGGTTATAAATCACAACGACCGGGCTAATCGTGAAATCATTTTCCAGGATGTTCAGCATAATCTTCACCTGGTATCTGCTTCAGGCTTTGTGCGCTGGAGTGTTCAGCTGCCTGGTCCGGTATTGGGCGAAATTAAACAGGTTGATTATTACAAAAACGGCAGATTGCAATACCTTTTCAATACAAAAGAAAAATTATATCTCCTGGACCGAAATGGCAAAAATGTGGAGCATTTTCCGGTAACCTTAAAATCGCCTGCAACCAATGGAGTGAATGTTTTCGATTACGACAATAACCGCAGCTACCGCTACTTTGTTGCTGGCGAAGATCGCAAAATTTATGCTTACGATTTTAACGGGAAAATTATACCAGGCTGGAATTTTAGTCAGACTGATTCTCCGGTTACCACACCTATCCAGCATTTCAGGGTGGCAGGAATGGATTATATCGTCTTTAAAGATCAATCGAGAATTTACATTCAGGACAGGCAGGGAGAAACGCGTATTTCGGTTTCTGAACAGTTTAAAAACAGCAAAAGTCCGCTGGCGCTGAACCTGAATGGTACTCCAAAAATAGTGGCAACCGATTCAGGTGGAAAAGTTTATTATCTCTGGTTCGATGGGAAAGTGGAAGAAAAGAAAACAGCGCGTTTCAGCGAAAACCACTTTTTTACCGTGGACGATTTAGATGGAAACAACATCCCGGACTTTGTTTTTGTTGATGGAAATGAATTAACAGTGATGGATGAAAACGGAAAAAAACTGTTCAGCCAAAAACTGGACTGGCCAATTGGTCACCAGCCAAATATTTACACTTTTGCTGCCGATTTGAAAAAAGTAGGAGTTACAGATGCCACTTCAAACCGCATTTACCTTTTTAATCCAGATGGTAAACTGCACCAGGGTTTTCCTTTATATGGAAACAGCGAATTTACCATAGGAAAACTGTCCGACAGTTCAACCGGGTTAAATCTTTTAGTGGGAGGTGAAGGAGGCAAATTGTACAACTATACTTTAAACTGATATTTTAAAGTTTCAGTATCATATCAATCAGATTTTCATCATGGTCCAACCCCATTTTTTGCGTAGCCGGTAGCGGTGATTCTCTAAACGGTGCATACAAAAATATTATTATCTCAATACTCCAAAAAGACTTGTCTGTAATACAAATTTTGTATAATTTTGCATCATCAATAGGTTATTTTCAAGTTGATTTTGTATGATGGATAATCTATTTTTGTAAATACCTGATATTATGAATACGCTTAGGGAAATTTCGGATCTCAAAGTGAGAAATACTTCCACTCGTTTCAAACGTTTTATATTTCATAAAATTGACTGGAATAATCGGCTGACAGGAATTAGTGGAGCGCGGGGAGCAGGCAAAACAACCCTGCTCTTACATTACCTGAAAATTACACATGGTTTTAGTACCGAAGCCATATATTTAGAACTGGATCATATCTATTTCGCAGAAAATTCACTTTACGATTTTGCATTTCAATTTGAGAAGGAGGGAGGAAAATTACTATTGCTTGATGAAGTTCATAAATATAAAAACTGGTCTCACGACCTGAAAATAATATACGATAACCTTCCCGGGCTGAGAGTTGTTTTTACCAGTTCTTCTGCTTTGGAGGTTTACAAAGGCTCCCATGATCTTAGCCGCAGATTGGTTTTATATCAGTTGCCCGGGCTCTCGTTACGTGAGTTTGTACTTTTAAAATATAACTACCAACTACCTTTGGTAACGCTTAATGATATTATTTTGGAAGCCAGGGAAATTACAACAAATATTCCTCCGGAGGTAAAACCTGTAAAATATTTTAAGGAATACATACAGGGCGGGTATTATCCTTTTTTTATTGAAAATGAAAGTCTTTACCACGAAAAGCTACTTAACGTCTTAAATGTTGTTTTGGAAAGCGACTTGCCAATCATATTCAATATTGATTTTAATTCTGTTGTGAATTTAAAAAAACTTATAGCGATACTTTCAAGGCTTGTTCCATATAAACCAAATATTAAAAGGCTTTCGGAACAAATTGGTGTTACCAGGGAAACTCTGCTCCGATATCTGTTTTATCTTGAAAAGGCACAAATTATCAATTGGTTAGGGAAAGATAGTCACGGTATAAATTTTTTGAATAAACCTGAAAAACTTTACCTTCAAAATACGAACCTTGCTTTTGCATTAAGCAGAGATTTAATAAATGAGGGAAATATCCGAGAAACGTTTTTTCTAAATCAGGTAAAGGTAGAAAACACTGTTACATACCCATCTAAAGGGGATTTCAGGGTGAATAATAAATTCATATTTGAAGTAGGGGGAAGAGGAAAATCCCAACATCAGATTAAAGATTTGCCCAACGCTTTTGTTGTAAAAGACAACATTGAAACTGCCTCCGAAAATATCATTCCTTTATGGTTGTTCGGATTGCTTTATTAATTCTATAGTTTCAGTATCATATCAATCAAATTGTCGTCATGGTCCAACCTCATTTTTTTACGCAGCCGGTAGCGGTGATTTTCTACACCACGTACAGAAATGCCAAGCAGTGGTGCGATTTCTTTCGATGAAAGGTTCATTCTTAAAAAAGCACATAAACGTAAATCTTTTGGCGTTAAATCAGGAAATTGCTCTTTCAAATTGTTGAGAAACTGTTCGTGTGCACGTTCAAAATTCGTTTCAAACAAATGCCAGTCATCATGGCTCGAAATGTTGTCGTCAATTTTTTTGGTAAGGCTTAAGTAATATTTGTCAGGATAACGCGAACCAAGTTGGTCCTTGTGCCGGGCAAGAGTTTGTTTCAGTTTGATCAGAAATTCGTTCTTTTTTATGATCGACATTGTGGAATTGGCCAGTTCCTTGCTTTTATGCTCAATTTCGTTTCTGAGCTTTTCATTTCTGAGTTTTATCAGTTCCTGTTCCCTTTTTTCGAGACGCCTGCGTTCTTTTTTCCGGGTGCGCCTTATTCCCCAGATTTGCATGCCTAAAACAAAAAACAAAAACACCATAATATATCCTCCACGTGCGTAACTGGTCAGGTACCAGGGAGGGAAAATTTCAATAAAAAGTTGGTGGTATTTACTTTCATTTTCCCAGGCATCAGTGGCTTTAATGAGTAAAGTAAATTCACCGGCTGGCAACCTGTCGAAAGTAAATACCGGTTCCGTTTTTTTAGCCGACCAGTCCTGATTTATGCCTTCCAGCATAGCCTGGAAATAGATGGGCTGGTTGGTAAAATGCGGGAAAGCATAACGCAGGTGAACGTTGTTAAAACGATATTTAATTTCTATACGCTGTTTGTTTCCCGGAACAATGAGCTGGTTGCCCTGGTTGTCAGTAAGTACAATTTCTCTTAGCGATGGTGTAAAGTTTGTAATTTCAGATAAAGTATCGGTTTGTGCAACGTCAAAACGGGCAATTCCGTTTTCAAGGCAAACAATGACTTTTGTGGATGTTAGTGGTAAAATATTTTCGAAATCGTCAATCATTTCATAAGGAGAAAAAACTTGTTTGGGAATTGATTTTACGAGGCTGATGCTATTGTCCCTAATTTGAAAAAGACCAATTTTTTCTTTGGTTATGAACCAGTAATGGTGGTTAGGTGCCTCCACAATCCGGTGTGCCGAAGCGAATTGTCCCAGTTCTTCATTTAAAAAAGTAAAAGGTATAATGGTGTTTTCCAAATCATTGTAGGTGAATATTTTATCGGCTGTGGTAAAAACAATCCGGTTTTCAACTTTAAACACATGAATGGAATGGTCTTTTTTAAAGGCTGAATTTTCTCCGTAATATTGAATATTGACAACACTGTCTCGTGATGAGTTAAGTTGAAGTTTATAAATTCCCCGGTGCATGTGGCTGGCCCAAAGATTGCCCAGGTGGTCGAATTCGATGTAGCGTATGAGATCAAAAAATCCTTTAATGAGGCCGGTTTGTTTGTAAACCGAATTTTCCTGTTCAAGAATAACCATACTGGTGTATGTCGATTCAATCAACCGCCCTGCAATAAAAGGATCTTCCCTAAGGGAAAAACCTCCTGCCTGTTCAGAAATTAATTGTGTTTGATCGTTTTGAATGTAAAATATTCCCCGGTTAAAACCCACAAAAAAATGATTGTTTAAAACCGAGCAATCCCAAACCTGTCCCCGGCTTTCAGGTATAAGCTGATAGTCAGGATTTCCACTATCCAAAGCTTTGGAAAACAATCCACGGTTTGTTCCGAGGTAAATTCTATTTTCAAAAACTGCAGCATCATAAATACTTCCAATTCCGGGAATTGTTTCAATCTCAATTCCTTTGCGGGAAATGTCTGAAATAAAATCAATTCCGCTATCCAATGCCAGCCATGTGTTTCCAAATATATCTGATGAAATTCCAAGTACAGTATTATTTTGAAGTCCGTTTAACGTATTGTAGTTTTTAATTCGTTGCTCATTTTTATCAAAAACCAAAAGACCGTCAACAATTGTTCCTATAAACAGTTCTCCGTTTGCATTTATATGCGCTCTGTTCACTTCATTCTTTATAAAATAATCGTACCATTCCGTATTCCATTCGCTTAATTCTTTTCCGTTCCAGATAAATATTCCATCGGCGATTGTCCCTATCAAAATTTGTTCATTATGGTAAGGGATTATAAATCTGAAACTCACGTTTTGTAACCTTTCATCAGTGATATAAGGTACAGCAATGTTGTTTTCAATGGTAAAAACCCCCTGGTTCGACACACCCAAAAGAATTTTATCACCCACCCTGCTCATTGTGTTGGCAAATCCTGAAAAAGCTATTCCCGATATGGAATTATTGCTGTATTTCAGAATTTTGGAGAAAGAATGAAAATATACTTCATCATTTAAAGTACAAATGGTCCAGAATTCATCATTTCGCGAAAGATGTTCACCTGTAAGTTCATTTAATGAATGGTAGTTTAATTTTCCGCTTTTCTCTTTTCCCCAAAATCCCAGTTCCCGGTATCCGCCGGTAAAAATAATACTGTCAGAAATTACTTTTACAGAACGGAGAATGGTTTGATTGGGTAATTTATACAGATCCCAGCTTGTCCCATCAAATTCGAGCAGGCCGGTGTGATTGGCGAAATAGATAAAACCATTGGGACTGGCATCGACCGACCAGTTCTGATTGGCAGCCTTGTATTCCTTTTTAGAAAAATTTTTAATGTTTTGTTGAAAAGGAAAAGCCTGCGCCATTTTGAATGATAAAACAATGCTGAAGGAAATTGCCGCAAGAAAGATGTAAAAAAGTTTTTTCATATTTAAATCACCAATATACAGATTGAATTTTTAGACAGATTAAATTTTTCAGTTTGGGTGTACGACAAATTCCACGATAAACCATCGAACAAACAATTTTTACACCGGCGCTTTAGCCCGGTGTTTAACCTTTTCAAAGTCTTTTTCGGCTTTAGCATTTAAGTCTCTTAATGGCTAAAGCCCTTTTGCTTTTGATATCTCTGTCCACCGGGCTGAAGCCGCGGTGTAAAAGATCCGTTTTTCCGAAAGCACATGAAAATATGG